>JACQCW010000020.1 GCA_016201425.1 Candidatus Vogelbacteria bacterium
TGTGTAGTGTCATAATTAGACATGATACGGATGATTCATCGCTTGGGGAGCTCTATTGGGCTCCTTTTGCGTTAGAATCGATTCTCATTTGGGTGTAATTGTGCGTTGGAGAAGACTGGGCTTTTTAATTTTTTTACTCAATGATATATTTATATCCAGTCTTTTTGAACTTTTATAATAAAGGAGGTTTGAGATGAACTATACGATAGAGAAATATGGAAAGACAGATTTTTCAGCTCAGTTGGTAAAAGTTGCTTCATTTGATCCATGGTACTGGCCGACACTCGATGAGGTGTTAAAGATTTTTCAGCAAGAGTTTGGTCAAGCTTTTGGGGCTGATCGAGCTACTCATTGGGTAAGCGTATTTTTTGGAGACTGCAGAGTTTGCATTTCGGGTAATTATGGAAGTATGTATGGCTCTCGGAATTGTTCGCTGCAGTATCTGCTAAATATGGCGAAGAGTCAGTTTGATGGGGTTGATCTTAAGAACTTACGTGTTGTGCAAAATTTTGATAGGTACGAATTCGAGCTTGTTAAGGTTGATGAGAACAATATCTTCGAGGATCGAGAGTTGCCACCTTCCAGCTCGTGGACCAGAGAACGAGATCATACGTAAAAAGTTGCGTACCCGCTGCCCCTGTGGAAAGAACTTGACAATCTAATTTATATAATATATAATGCAAGAGAAATTGTAAATCAAAACTAACTACTACAGAACACTAACATGTGACACAGGAGGATCGAAATGTTCGATTACGTTAAGATCAGTGTATTGGTTGGTCAGACTCTTTTCAAGATCGAGAACAAGGACGATGAGCTGATCTTCTGGGGGAACGATGGACGGAAGTTTCGGATGTTCCACCAGCAGTCCTGCTGTGAGAACGTTCGGGTGGAGGATGTCGCGGGTGAGCTCGACGATCTCATTGGTACTCCGATCCTGGTGGCTGAGGAAAGGTCGCAGACTAACCCGGACGCTTCTGAGAGCGGAACCTGGACTTTCTATGTCCTTCGGACCATCAAGGGCTCGGTGACGATCCGGTGGTATGGGTCCTCGAGTGGTTACTACAGCGAGAGTGTCTCCTTCTGGCAGGTGAAGGAAGACGACAACTAGGCTCTGGCATTTTGCCATGGGCGTAGAGGTTAGACGTCGTTCAAAGGGAGTTTACGAAGTTAAAGTACCTAGAAAAATATCAACTGATTTACCGAAGGAAATATCAAAAAAGTTTAGGGCATCTATTGTTTTAACTGGCCCCATACTTGCGCGTTTCGGTAAAGTTTCTTTTCCGCATCCCGGTGGGTGTGTGATTGGCTCAAGACCTATTGATGTTTTTTTAACTGGCTTTGAAAAACTTGGTGCAAAAGTTAGCGAGACTGAGGAGGGATACTCTCTGGTGGCGCAAAGTGGAAAATTGAAAGGCAATAAAATCTTTTTACGAGTTCCCAGTGTTACTGGCGCACAGACCTTAATGATGGCGGCGGTATTAGCCAAGGGTAAGACTATAATTAAAAATGCGCCACTTGAACCGGAGACTAAAAGTTTTGCAGACTTCTTAAATTTATGTGGGGCCAAAATCAAGGGCGCTGGCACTTCGACTATTGAAATAGTCGGCACAGGGCCACTTAGCGCAAAGGGCCAGGCCTATGTTACGCCGTCAGACAGAATTGAGGCCGGCAGTTTTTTGGTTCTTGGGGCCGTTGCTGGTAATGATTTGGAAATAAAGAATTGTAATCCTGAAGATTTTGAGGCGCTTATCGAAACCTTAAAACATTGTGGCGTGGAGATGGATGTCGCTAAAAATAAAATTACGGTATCTTCTAAAAATTTGCCTGATTATAAAACAGCAGATATCAAAACACACGAATACCCGGGATTCCCGACAGACCTGCAGGCACCAATGGTTGTATTTTTAACTCAAGCTGTGGGGGAGGCTCTGGTTTTTGAAACAATTTTTGAAGGCAGACTCAACTTTGTGGATGAGCTTATCAGGATGGGCGCAGATATTCGACTTTGGGATCCACATCGTGCAACAGTTAAGGGCCCTTCGCTGCTGTGTGGCCGTGAGGTTGAAAGTCCAGATATTAGAGCAGGCCTCGCATTTATTATCGCGTCAATTATTGCTAACGGTCAGTCAATAATACATAATGTCCACTATATAGATAGGGGGTATGAGAATATTGAAGAAAGATTACGAAGTATTGGCGTAGACATCGTGAGGCAGACTTTGGCCTAAGAAAAAAGTACAATTAAAATAATGGCATTTTTTACTTCAAAAATTGGCATAGATCTTGGGACGGCAAATACGCTTGTTTTTGTTCCCGGACGAGGGATTGTTTTAAATGAGCCATCGGTCGTGGCTGTTTCAGAAATGGATAACAAAATATTGGCTGTTGGTAATGATGCCAAGGACATGATCGGAAAGACTCCTGACAATATTGTGGCGTACCGACCGATGAGGGATGGTGTGATTGCAGACTATAGAGTTACGGAGGCGATGCTTCGTTATTATATTAACAAGGCGCTCAAGAAGTGGGATATTTTTAGGCCGGAAGTAATGGTCTCTGTGCCAGCTGGCGTTACTTCTACAGAAAGACGCGCGGTTATAGAATCAGCCATTAAGGCGGGAGCGAAAAGTGCTTTTGTTGTAAAAGAGCCGATTCTCGCTGCGATCGGCGCCGGTATACCAATCCATGAAGCCAGAGGGTACATGATTGTTGATATTGGTGGAGGCACTACTGACGTCGCTGTCATCTCTCTTGGTGGAATTGTATCTTCGACGTCGGTAAAATGTGCGGGCAACAAGATCGATCAAGCGATCGCTGACTACATAAAAAAAACTTTTAATTTGGCTATCGGAGATCAGATGGCAGAAGAGATAAAAATTAAGATTGGTACCGCCGTTCCGATGGAAGAGGAACTAAGTCTAATTATAAAGGGGCGAGATTTTATGAGTGGACTGCCACGCACAGCGAATATCACAAGCAATGAAATTGTGAAGGCGATCAGTAACGAACTTCGCTTGATTGTTAAGGCAATTAAGGAGGTATTACAAAATACTCCACCTGAGCTCTCGGCTGATATTATCGATAAAGGAATAACAATGACCGGCGGTTCTTCTATGCTTCGCGGATTGCCAGAGTTAGTCTATCGAAAGACTGGGGTTAAAGCGACGCTTGCTGAAGACGCGCTCTTTTGCGTTGTTAAAGGCACTGGAGTCGCACTTGACCATCTTGATGTATACAAGAAATCGATCATTTCAAAAAGATAGTTTTGGATGAATCAAATTTTAGAAATATTTAAATATCCAGAAGAGTTACATCACGCTTATTTATTTGAGGGTGATCTGAGTGAGAACCTAGGCTATATAAGAGCTGGTATTGAAGGTGTCATAGGCATGCCACTTGCTGGTTACCCAGATTACTTTCAATGTGTTAAATCAAATTTTACGGTTTCAGATAGTGAGCTTTTTATTTCGAGACAGTCTACGAAATCATTTACTAATGGGACTCGCTTTTTTGTATTATCTGGAGAATCTTTCACTCCAGAGGCGCAAAATAAACTTCTCAAGGTTTTAGAAGAGCCACTTTCTGGGAATCATATTTTTTTATTTGTTCCTAAGGCTCAAGCATTATTGCCTACCATTTTGTCTCGGCTCATTGTGGTTGCGGGTAATAGATCCATACCGCCCGAGACTAAGGTATTTGTCGAGGAGTTTATTAGATCTTCTTTTACTGGCAGGATGGTAATGGTCGAAAAGTTTTTAAAAGAGAATGACAACGATGAATCTTCCAAACTGAGGCACCGAACCAAAGAAGTTTTTAGTCAAATTGAGAAAAATTTTGCGGAATCCATTCTTGATCAAACAGGGATAGGGGTTAATACGACAACGAAGTTTTTGTCCGAGCTCATAACTATTGAAAAGTATCTGGACGACCCCGCGCCGTCTGTGAGATTAATTCTTGAATACGTTGCATTTATGTGCCCACCGGGATTTTAAAAAACACTAAAAGTAATATATAATATACTTATGAATTATAATTTTTCTCAATTTAAAAAAGACCTGAAGGTCAACGAGGATTGGTTAGTATCAGAATTTTCTAGTTTAAGAACCGGACGAGTGAGCCCCGCGGTTTTGGATAGTGTAACAGTCGAGTCATATGGTGCCTGGATGCCGATAGCACATGTTGCTGCTATATCAATTGAGGATGCAAAAACATTGCGAGTTGCACCTTGGGACAGCTCGCTCGTGAAGGGTATCGAGAAGGCTATTATGGCCGCCAACCTCGGTGTTTCGATTGCGCCAGATAGTTCTGGTATTAGGGTCTCTTTTCCTGATCTTACCGAAGATAGGCGAAAGTCTTTGATTAAAATAGTAAGTGGTAAGTTAGAGGAGGCTCGTGTTAAAATTCGCCACGAGCGAGACAAGACCATTTCGGATATTATGGCAAAAGAAAAGGCAAAAGAGATCACTGAGGACGAAAGATACAAACTGAAGGATGAGGTTCAGAAAATGGTAGATGAAGCAAACAAAAGGTTGGAAGACTTGGCTGAAAAGAAGGAGACCGAAATAATGAGTTAAACCAATGACCATAATCATCTTTATTTTTATTCTTGCCGTTTTGGTTTTGTCACATGAGTTCGGGCACTTTTTTCTTGCGAAACTTTTCGGAATTAGAGTTGACGAGTTTGGATTTGGTTTTCCTCCGCGAATATTTTCTTTTAAAAAGGGCGAGACTATCTACAGCATTAATCTTTTACCTCTTGGTGGATTTGTAAAAATTTTTGGCGAGGATCCCACTGCAGAAGTTTTAGATAGTGACAATAAGGACGCTGACAGGAGCCTGTATAAGAAGCCTAGATATATCCAGGCTACTGTGATTGTTGCTGGTGTGATTTTTAATATAATCCTTGCGTGGGTAGCAATGTCATTCGGGTTTATGTATGGTCTACCTATACCTGACGGTTTTTCTTCATTTGGTCCTGATCCGGCACAAGCGAAGTTACTCGTCACAGGTGTCTTGCCGGGATCACCAGCACAATCGGCGGGTTTAAGACCAGGGGTAAATCTCGTTTATTTATCCACGAAAGATAGTTCGATACAGGATCTTCGTGTAGAGCAAGTTCAAAAGTTTATTGTGTCTCATGATGGCGAGAAGATTTTTGTTGGCTATAAGGAACCAACCAACTCTGGCTTGTTGGTTAGCGTCGGAATTGGTCCACTCGATTTTAGTTCTAACACAAAGACAGCTGTTGTTATCCCAAGGAAAGGTTTGGTAGAAAATAAACCAGCAATTGGTATATCAATGAATAATGTGGGTATTGTTAAGCTGCCACTTTTTGAAGCTTTCCATGCCGGTATTCTTGCTGTTTTTTCGTTATTTGTTTCAACATTTTCCGGCTTGATTTATTTTGTAGCTGGTCTGTTTACGGGCGCGTCGTCCGCGGTGTCCGTCTCTGGGCCTCTGGGCTTGGTTGGTGTTGTAGGTACGGCAGCAAGTTTCGGACCTGCTTATCTTCTTGCGTTGATTGCTTTAATCTCGACAAATCTCGCAGTTTTGAATTTAGTACCATTTCCCGCTCTCGATGGCGGACGGTTGTTCTTTTTGTTAATTGAATCGGTAATTCGGAGACCGCTTCATCCCAAGATTGTTAATGCTCTTAACATCGCAGGTTTTCTTTTTTTACTTGGTGTGATGTTGTTAGTAACGTATAGCGATATTTTAAAATTAATCTAAAAAAGTATTTTACTCAGTAGCAACAACTTCACCTTGAAGTATGTCTAAGTAGATAATTGAAATTTCTAAGTTTTTGGTACCAACAACACGCCAGACTGTTTGGTTATTTCGTTTTACTGTTTTTATTGATAGAACATTATCCAACAGGCCTTCTTTTATAACCTTGTCTATTACCGAGTTACTTTGAAATTTTATTTCGGTTTGATTTTCATCTTTAGGTATAACGCGTATCACGTTTCCTATAATTTCAAGAGTAGAACTTGGATCTATGAAGTTGTTTATTTTGACTGTTCCATTTTCATCCATGCCTAATGTTCCATTGAACTTGGTATCACCACCGATTATGTCAACCTTTTTGTGGTTAGAACCTGTAACTGGAAGAATCTGAGCTATTGCCTCACTCCTTGTTTCTACTGTTATAACTGGGGCGAAGATTAATTTACCACTTCCTGTTGTGTGCAGCGATCTGTCAGATAAAAAGTCTAGCAAAATTGTAGAAGTTTTGGCTTTTTCTGATAAGAGGACGCCGTCGATCTTTATCTCATTTGAAGGTAGTTTAACTTCTAGGGTGGAACCATCCTTGCCAGTTGCGTAAATTTTGCCAATGGTTAGGCGTATTTGATCAAAAGTGTCGGGGGCTAAATTTATATCTGCCAACAATTCATCGTGGCCAGTTGCTTTTAGCTTCAATAGATCAAATTCTTGAGGAGTCTCTGTTATTGATATCCAACCATTTTTGGGACTGTGTACTTTTACACTACCAATAGTAAGTAGAATTGAATTTATTGATCCAATGTCCGCAGATTTGTCAGTTATTGCAAACACGAGTTCACCCTTTGACGTTGTTTTTGTAGTGGCAGAATATTTTGTAGTAGACTGATCTGGATAATTTTTTACTGGGGGTTGAGCTGTCGTTTGTAAATTAGGCGACAAGGTTGGTGCGGTTATTGTCGAGGGAGATGTTGTCGTCCGCATACTATATAGTCCGGCTAAAATTAAAATACCGATTATAACGAAGATGATTTTTGCTTTCATTTTCAGTTACTCAATTTATAATTAATACTGCGTAAATAATATCACAGTCTCCTTATTTTTTAGATAACGAGTTATTAACATGTCAAACAGACCAGAGTATCCTTGACATTAATACCAAATTAACTAGTATCTACTGAATAATGTGTTGCCCAATTTTGGGCGGTGTGTATGGTTCTTTGACTTCCACCTTAGGTGGAGAAGGGAAGTGTTGAGATGGGAAAGAATAAGCCGATTGTTTCGTTTACTGGTGAAGGCTTTGTTAAGGTTACGCCGAATCAAGCTGTTGTCACTCTCACGGTACATGCTAGGAGTAATGACTGCGTTGGTGATGCCATAACAAAGCAGACAAAGCAGAAGAGCGATCTTCTGGGATTCCTTCGTGGTCTCAAGGTTGATGACAAGAACATTCTTTCGTCCGGGTATACAAACGGACCGGAGCTAGAGTACGACAACACTCGGCACAAGAATCTCGAGACGGGTTGGTTCTTGGCTACCGAGAGCGTGACCGTACGTGTTGCCACTGAGCTTGCCGGAAAGGTTTCGGGCGGGGCTTCGAAGTGGGCCAAGGTTGATAGTACGAGCTTCGTTGTGAGCCGGACATTGGCTCGCGAGACGAGGGAGAAGGCAACCGAGATTGCCATTGCAGACGCAGAGGCCAAGGCCTCTAAGCGGGCAGCTCGGCTCAGTCTGAAGCTAGGTGACCTGGTTGGATTCGTTGAGGGTGGCAACGGCCAAACTCCGCAGCCCCAGATGAATCGCATGCACTCACTGGCACTCGCGGCGGGGGCTGAGGCGTATGATGGTTCTGACGCGTCGCTTTCTGTCGGCGAGGCAGAGATCTCTGCGGCCGTTGTTTTGACCTATGAGCTGAAGTAGTTTTGAGTCCCGATTTTCGCTTTGCGAGATCGGGATTTTTTATTTGACTATCTTTTACCAAGATGTTAGTTTCAGGTTTGAAATACATGGACATTTAAAACTTAAACAATTAGTAAGGAGGCATGAAATGCAAGGAAAGTTTAGCACTGGGACACTTTCGCGCGAGGCTCATGAAGTACAAGATTCGCGCTATCGTGAGGGGCATAAGTACGACATTGTCATCATTGGGACGGGTATGGCAGCCTTGACCTTCGCTGCTCTTGAGGCGCATTCTGGTAAAAAAGTTTGTATGCTTGAGGCACATGACGTGCCGGGTGGCTATGCGCACTCCTTCAAATATCCGACCAAGTATGGTGAGTTCTCTTTCTGTGCACAGGTGCATTACATTTGGGGTTGTGGACCTGGGGGGCTTATCCAGGACAGGGCGAGAACGTTCGCAAGTTTACACGAATTCTAGAGAGGATTCGGGCCGAGGTTAAGGCACTGCCAGATCGAAAGATTAACTGGTGGGAATACATTACAAAGGGTTGGAATTTTCGGACTCTCTGGATGTATCAGAACAAAACTCTCCAGAACGTTTTTGATGAGTGTAATCTAAGTCGTGAGGCGCAGGCTGTGCTTATTGCTCAGGCTGGAGACTTCATGGCGCCACCAAACGAACTTTCAATTTTTGCTTACACAGGACTCTTTGGTGGCTACAACACCGGGGCGTATTACCCGACAAAACATTTCAACCACTTCATTCAAAAGGTCGTCGAATCGATCGAGGGTCATGAGGGCTGTCATATTTACTACGAGACGCCCGTTTCGAAGATTAACGTCGATGGCGACAAAGTTACGAGTATTGAAACTGAAGATGGCAAAGTTTTTACCGCAGATCGTTACATTTGTAACATGGACCCACAACTTGCTTCATATATGATTGGACGGGAAAAGTTCCCAGCTGATTATATTGAAAAGCTTGATTACGACTACTCTCATACTGGGTTGATGGTTTATCTCGGGCTTCACGGTCTTGATCTTCGGGAAAAAGGTTTTGGTAAGTTTAACACCTGGCACCTTGAGCGTTGGGATATGAATCAAACGTGGCGAGAAGGTCTTGCCGGTGGTTACAGTAAGCCGTGGGTCTTTATGGGCACACCATCGCTTCATTCAGATGTGCCTGGGATTGTTCCTGCCGGTTGCCACATTCTTGAGGTTGAGACCTTGGGAGGCTACGACTACTTCAAAAAGTTTTTGAAGCAAGGTCAGAAGGCATACAAAGAGGAGAAATGGCGTGTTGCGAACCGACTTCTTTCAATCGTTCGAGAGAAGTACATTCCTGAACTTAACAATCACATTGCTCTTAAACTTGTCGGGAGTCCAACTACAAACGAGGACTTCTGCCGAGCACCTAGGGGCAATGCGTATGGTTCGCACCTTACACCCAAGAACATGGGCTTGGGGCGACTGAAGTCTGATTCCCCATTTAGGAATTTGTACTTCTGCAACGCATCAAGTGGTTATGGTGGAATCTGCCCGACAGTTGGCACAGGCAACGCTCTTTACATGAAGCTTACTGGGGACGTTTTCTATCGTCCCTCGGAAGAGCCATCTGATAATGAGCTGGTGAAGATGGTGAGAGGAGGTAATCAGTGAACGAGCAAGAAAAGTGGGACGTTGGTGTAATTGGTGCGGGGCCGGGAGGTCTCTCGGCCGCGCATGAATTACGGAAGACAGGTAAGTTTAACGTCGTTGTCTTTGAGGCCGGAGCACAGGTTGGTGGACGCGCTTCAACTAGAGTGAAAGATGGACTTGCGTTTGATCGCGGTGCCAACTTCTACGTTTTGAAGTACAACAACACGGCGGAGATTGCGAAAGAGC
>JACQCW010000090.1 GCA_016201425.1 Candidatus Vogelbacteria bacterium
CACAACATTCGATAGTCGGTCTGTTTTCGTTATTTGTCATATCGCACCAACGAGATCACGTTTTGACCGGAGAGCTTCTCGCGGCCTTTCAAGTAAGTGAGTTCAATAACGAATAGACATCCAACGACTTTGCCGCCAGCCATCTCGACGAGTTTGACTCCCGCTTCGGCAGTGCCGCCGGTTGCAAGTACATCGTCGATAAGTATAACCTCATCACCCGGCTTGATTGCATCAGCTTGGATCTCGAGAGTATCTTTATCTCGGTACTCTAGACCATACTCGCAAGAGAGTATTGGTCCTGGCAACTTGCCTGCTTTTCGGATCATTCCCATAGGCACTCCTAGTCTAAGGGCGAGTGCACCTCCAAAGATAAAACCTCTAGCATCGAATGCCATAAGCTTGTAATCGTACCGACCGTGGACGTTAGGATTTTTCTCCATGATCTCGCGATGGAATCCATCTGCAACTTTGAACATGACTCCTAGGAGTGGTGAGATGTCCTTGAAAAGAATTCCTGGCTTTGGGAAGTCTGGCACCTCGCGGATATACTGTTTAAGGCCGTGAGGATCGTCCTTGTAAGTTGCGGGATCAAATTCAATCATTTTTGTCTCTCCTTTTGTTTACTTGGTTCGAACTGGTTGCTCAAACATTTCGCTGATACTGCCACCGATCAAAGTTCCCTGGTAGATCGTGTGGGCGTACAGATCATCGGCTTTAATCATAGTGAGCCACTTGGCGTGTTCATCCAGATACTCTTTCGGCCGCGGGATGGAGTTCGTGCAGATGACCTTGAGTCCATATTTTTCGTATGCCTCTTTGAACCTGTCTTCTGCCTTGATTCCATTTTTCTTACAGGCGATCCAATGACTGACGATTAGGTATGCCGACTTCGCGTGGCACTCCATGATAATTTTACCTGCGGTTATGGAGGTTTCTCCGGACGCTGCCTCGTCGTCAAAAAGAAGAATTGTCTTACCCGCGAACTCTCCCGGGCACGGAACCTTGGGAATCTCGACACCCTTCTCATCCCTCCACTTCTCGAGAGAGGTGTCAGGAATTTTCATGTATTTAGCGAAGCGTCGATTACGCTTGGACCCACCATGATCTGGAGACACAGCAATACAATTTTCGATCTCATCACCGAGCTCATTAACTAGGTATTCGGCTAGTATTCGCGAACCCTGAAGGTTATCAACGGGGACGTTGAAGAATCCCTGTCCTTGATCGGAGTGCATATCCATAATGATGATACGTTTAACGATTGGTTTGATCGTCAGCATATCCGCAAGAGCCTTTGCTGAAATTGGAACACGCGGTTTATCTTTCCTATCCTGCCTGAAGTACGAAGGATAGGGGAGAACCAACGTGACATTGTTGATTGTGGCTCGAGCGAGAGCGTCGATTGTGAGATAGAGTTGAATCATGCTGGTATTTGGGTCACCATCTTCACGCATGGGGTGAAAGAGGAAGATGTCCTTATTCTTGATCCGAATTTTCCCTAGATTGGGATACAACTCGTCACCCGGGAACTTACTTCGGGGGATACACGCGTAATCAAACCGATCGTCTTTGTATTTGCCGTTTGGGTCAGTCAGAATCCGGTGTACGTTTTTGGCCACTTCTTCCATGCCTGGAGAGGCAAGAATTGTCATGCAGGTGGTGCATCCAGGAGCAAATTTGTATCTCACTTTTCCTCCTTCAACTCCGATTGCTTATCGAAGTCTTTTTGCAAACCTATTAATATTTCAATGTACAAAATACACTAACTCCACCCGCAATATATCGTAGTTGAAGAGTAGAGTCAATGCCTTGATTAAAGTATTGTGTTTCAGTACCATTTAATTATTATCTTCTAACATTAATTTATGTTTCTAGCTTTTTTGCTTATCGTAATTGGTGCGGTATTTCTTCTGAAGAATCTGGAGATTATATCACTCACATGGGAGATAATCTGGCCAGTTGTTCTTATTGGTTTGGGCGTTTATGCGGCTGTTGAGATTCAACGCTGGAATTGGTGGAAGAATGAGATTTGGAATAAGCTATTAAAAAAGTTATTTGGACAGAAATAGATTAATTAGCCGGTTACATTCTGGATCTTTCCCCAGTTCTATTTGGTGTTAACTAATAAATTTTATGTGTGGAATTGTAGCTTATGTGGGGAAGAGGAAGGCCGCGCCGATCTTGGTTGATGGCCTACGTTCTTTAGAATATCGTGGCTATGATTCGGCTGGGATTTTCATGCCGCGACATGGACTCACTAAGGCAGTTGGTCCGGTAAATAATTTAGCGGCAAAGCTCGGCGAGGGCGGGATAGATACTTCTGGAATTTCCCATACACGATGGGCTACGCATGGTGTACCCTCTGAGATTAATGCTCATCCACATTCTGATGAATTGGGGGATGTCTGGATTGTGCATAATGGTATTATCGAGAATTACAAAGAGTTGAAAGATGAGCTCTCTTTGCTTGGTTACAAATTCTCTTCCGAAACTGATTCAGAGGTAGTTGCACATTTGATTGCCCACAAATTAAAACAAACAAAAAGTTTAGAAAAAGCTGTGAGTCAGAGTGTTAGGGGGTTGAAGGGGACATATGGTTTAGCGATTATGAATAAGTCCGAGCCCGGCAAAATAGTTGCCGCACGAATGGGTAGTCCGCTGGTGATCGGCTTAGGTGATGGCGAATACTTTATCGCTTCTGATCCGGCTCCAATTTTGAGATACACCAAAAACGTAATTTATTTGAATGATGGAGAGATGGCTGTGATCACGGCTAATAGTCATTCAATTTTCAGTCTCGATAATTCGCGTGTTGAAAGAGCCCCAGACATTATTGAGTGGAATATTGAAGATGTGCAAAAGGGTGGTTACGAACACTTCATGTTGAAGGAGATGATGGAGGCACCAGAGGTTGTGAGGAATACTTTACGTGGTAGATTGCTGGTTAACGATGGGTTAGCAAAGCTTGGTGGGCTTGAACCAGTTAGAGAGAAGTTACGTGGAATAAAAAGAATCATTGTCGTAGGGTGTGGCACGGCATATTATTCAGGACTGGTGGGGGAATACATGCTTGAGGAGTATGCAGGCATTCCTGTTGAGGTTGAGGTTGGATCTGAGTTTAGATATAGAAGGCCTATCATTGATTCTGAAACAGCCCTCTTGGCAATCTCGCAATCTGGTGAGACAGCAGATACACTCGAGGCCATTCGCGAAGCAAAAAGAAAAGGTGCACTGACCTTGGGGATTGTGAACGTTGTCGGCTCGACAATCGCGCGCGAGACGGATGCTGGTGTTTACAACCATGCTGGTCCGGAAATTGGAGTTGCCTCAACAAAGGCATTTATTTCGCAGCTTACAGCCCTGGCACTTTTTACTTTATTTTTGGGGCGCCAGCGACAAATGTCTTTGGTTACGGGCAAGAGGATTATTGAGGAGTTACTTTTACTACCGGAGAAAATTGAACAAATTTTGAAAGACCAGAAAAATATTCGGGCACTTGCCGAAAAATATTCAAAGTTCGAAGACTTCCTATATCTCGGGAGAAAATATAATTACTCGATTGCGTATGAGGGCGCACTTAAATTGAAAGAGATTTCGTATGTTCATGCTGAAGGATGTGGTGCGGGGGAGATGAAGCATGGGCCGATCGCCATGATCGACGAGAACTTCCCGACAATTGCTGTGGCTCTGCGCGATAGTGTTTATGAAAAGATGATCTCGAATATCCAAGAGATCAAGGCCAGGCGTGGGCGAGTGATAGCTATCGGAACTGAAGGTGACACAGATCTCACTAGGCTTGTCGACGATGTGATCTATGTACCAAAGACTCTTGAGATGCTTTCTCCGATTCTCTCAGTAATTCCTCTTCAATTTTTCGCCTACTACTTTGCAGTCCTTCGCGGACTCAACGTAGATAAGCCCCGTAACTTGGCAAAGTCTGTGACGGTGGAATAAAATTTTCTGAAATAGAGAATCCCCCATCCGATTGCCCGGACGGGGGAGTGATTAGTCCTAGTAACCTCGGCTTTTGATCAAGATCGATTGCGGATGTAGATACCGATGGCCAAGCCTGCGATCAGGAGACCGAAGAGCACGGCACATACCTTAGGCAGTGCGCCGAAGATCACATGTATCGTCGCTGCAACTTCTGGATCCATTTTATGTGCTCCTTTTAAGTTACTTTCGTTTGTCCTCGATTTTTTCGAAGATGTGAGCGAGAGGATCGGCCGGGTTCGGTCGCATACTTTCGTTCGTGAGTCGGTTCAACTCTCTGACATTGGCGTATGTCTCGTCCGCACAACCAGCGCAGACCTCAATGTTGTAGACGTTCCAGCGGTTACCTCTGTGGATGTGTCGATTCTCCAGCACCTCAAATCTCCTTAGGGTCTGTAGTAGAAGTCCTCTTCTTTTTACTGAAAGGCGTCTCACATGTTGGGCAAATCATTTTGTCATTGTCCATGTCCATTGAGATTTTCCTTTCAATATCGGCGCTTCATCTGACCCTTGTCGAGCATCTTGTCGTTGAGCTCTTCGTAGTAGTCATTGCCACTGGGCCGCTTGGCCGATCGCACCTTGCAACCTGCCTGACGCTGCTTCTTCTTCTCAGTCTTACGCTTTTCCCGATCGGCCTTTCGTAGCTCTCGTTCAACCTTGGCGGTGGCCTCATCGGCTTCTGCACTACATGCGCAGACGAAGCAGACAGTATTTCTCCGAAATCGTGCTGGTCGTCCATCATTATTCTTGCA
>JACQCW010000004.1 GCA_016201425.1 Candidatus Vogelbacteria bacterium
CTTTCTTGTGAAGGTACTCTAGGTTGCGCAGGTGAATCAGACGTTCCTTTATCTCTTGTTCTGTGAGGTTTAGCACACCTCTATTGTATCACGAAAGTTGACGCGTGGTTAATTATTGGTGTGGAGGTGTGAGGAGATACATCAGATACATTCGTAACATCTCCCGCACCAATCGTAAGAATTATATCGGCCTCTGTTGGAATTAGTGAAATAGCCTCACTTTGGTCGTGAGCCACAGTAACGTTTTTAAGTTTGAAATTTTTACTTTTAGAAATCTGCCTAGTGACAGCCTTCGCTAAAATCTGGGAACTGATCTCCTTATCTTCCGCTTCCCTAGCAGCGTAAATAGGCAAAAGAATTAACTCATCCGCATCGTTAAAACTAGTGGCAAACTCATCGAGCAATAACTTCGTTCGGCTATACAAGTGAGGCTGAAAAATTGCAACGATTTTTTGATCCACAAAATGCTCCCGAGCCCCTCGAAGTGTTGCTTTAATCTCTGTTGGATGGTGACCGTAATCGTCATATATATGAGCGCCTAATTTTGTCTTACCTTTATACTCAAATCTCCGCCATGTACCTGAAAAGTCGTTAAGAGACTTAACTGCGATTTGTTCTGAAATTCCTAAAACATGCGCCACAGCCATCGCAGCCTTAGCGTTCTCAATATTGTGCTTTCCTAAAACCCTGAGCTTCAACTTAGGCCCAATATCTCCAAACGACTGATAATCAACGGTCTTACACTTAAGATTTTGCAAAATTGGTTTAATATTTTTATGCTGAATATCTGTTATGAGATAATCATTTGAAGAAAGTTTGACAGCAAACTCCAAAAATGCACTTTGAATATCGGCTAGATCTTTGTAGTAATCGAGATGATCGTTATCTATATTCGTAATAACAATTATCTTTGGCTGTATATTCAAAAATGACCTGTGATATTCGCACGATTCAACAACTAAATATTTGCTTTGGCCTACAATAAAATTACTCCGCGTATCATTCATCAGGCTTCCCACAATTACAGTTGGATCAAGACCCGCATCGATCATCATCTTGCCCACCATAGCTGTAGTCGTAGTCTTACCATGTGTACCAGAAATTGCAATTGTAAACTTATCTTTTGAAATAATTCCAAGAGCTTCAGGATATGAAAGCAGAGGAATCCCTCTACTTTGCGCACCTATTAACTCAGGATTTTCTTTTGGAATTGCAATTGTGTATATCACCAAATCACAATCCTTTGGAATATTATCTTCGTTGTGGCCGACAAATATTTTTGCACCAACCTTCTCGAGTTCATCGGTAATCAAAGATCGTGACCTATCTGAGCCAACAACTTTTTTACCTTCCAACAACATCATTCGTGCAATGGCCGAAATCCCTATACCACCAATACCAACAAAGTAGGCTGATTGTACTTTTTTAAAATCGATCACAGTAATTTAAATAACCTCGTAAACTGATCACCTCGGTCGTACTCATTTTTAAAAATTCCAAACGACGCGGCACCAGGCGAAAGAATAATAACATCGCCAGTTTTTGCGATCGATTGTGCCAAAGCAAAAGCTTCTGCCATACTTGTAATATTCTTGCCGGCGATAATTGTACTATCACTGAGCAAAGCAAGAACTTTGTCGGACGCGCCACCCTTAAAAAGGACAAGGGCCTTAACGTTTTTTTTAATCTCTTCAGCATATGTGGTATATTCGAAACTTTTATCGGCTCCTCCTCCCATCAAAATGATCTTACTCTTATAACCAGAGAGGGCGTGGAGCGCGGCAATTACGCCTTCTGGGGATGTCGCGGTAGTATCGTTAAAATATTTGATGCCATTTTTCTCCCCAAGATATTCCAACCGGCCTGGTACACCATTAAAGTTTTCGAGCACCTTACGCGATATTTCATCTGAAATACCCAAAGATCTTGCAACATACAAGGCAAGGGCGGCATTTTGTCGGTTATGTTCGCCCAATAACTTTAATCTCCAATCCTTGGGGAACTCTTTGGCTAATAAATATTCCCTCGAGATATCCTTCTCCTCCATTATTTCAGCGACCTGTGGACTTAAAATTAAAACATCATCCTCTGATTGACTTGCGAAAATAGCTGATTTATCATTCCAATAATCTTCCATACTATCTTTATAGTAGTTCATGTGGTCCCTGTAAAATGTCGTGAACACCGCCACATCAAGACTAATATTATTCTCTGCGAAGCTTTGAAGCTTCCATGAATCAAGTTCCATAACGACAGTATCGCCATCCTTTACAATATCAAGGAGCGGGAGCATAGCTGTACCCTGGACATTTCCACCCAAAAAAACACTTTGCTTTACGGAGTCCGAACTACTCGATTTTAAAATTTCATAAATCATATAAGTTACTGTAGTTTTGCCACGAGTCCCCGTAATTCCGATTGTCCTTATACCTGGTGCCATTCGTAAAAATAGCGTTTCGTCTGAAACAACGGGAATACCATTATCACGGGCTAGAGCTAAATATGGGGAATTAATAGGAGCAAGTGCGGCTCTCATTATATAATCCTGATTTTTAAAATCTTCTAATCGATGTTCACCCAAGACAAGCGTTAAATCTGGGAACTCCTTTACTAATGCAATCGCCTCCGGTAACTCTTCAGCTTTTTTTAGGTCCGTTCCCAAAACCAATGCCCCATGTTGCAATAAAAATCTCGCATCTTTTAAGCCTCGCCCATTAGCGTCCATGCCCATTATAGTGAATTTCTTTCCCCCAAATCTCTTGTCCATCTGTACATTATAACTCCAATATAACAAAAATGGCACCGTATCAGGTGCCCCACATTAATCTATGTATTCTTCTGGGTATTTGTTGCCATAAAACCTCTGGCTACCATCCGAGCTGCCTCGCAAAAGAGAAAAGACAGGCTCATCAACAAGACAAAAATAGTACTTGCCCTCAGGCTTAGGATACTCCGAACCTCCACGCCCATAGGCAAACGGATAATTTTTTTCGAGATATTCCTCAAGATGCCTGGCAGTCAAATGAAGCGAAAAACCATACGATACTTCGAACATCTCCGCACTAAAGCCCGTTCCAACTAACGTCGCCCATTTCTGACAAACAACTATCGGCATTTTTCCTCCTCGATCAATTATACAGTGTTCCGAGTTTAAAATGCTAAATCTGCTATAAAACTAGCACAAGTGACTAGCGCTTACAACATACTATTTTTTAAATACTCGTCGAAGAACTTTTTTACTATAGTCGGCCATCAATGCCCGACACTCTTTCTTAAATTCCGGTTTGTTTCTTAAAATTTCTATTGCCGCACCCCTATCCTCATCTACAAGATTGAGCATCACTTTGTTTTTCTCAAACAGACTTTTTATATCGGTCAAAAATTTTGGCCACAAGAGAGCTAGATACTTTTCATCGTCAGACATTGACACTTCATACTTTTGCTTCAAATGCGACATAAAGGTTGCCATAAGAGCCTGGGCCTCAGCTATTAATCTGAAGGTTGTATAGTCGCCAAACTCAGTGGCCCGTAATTCGATACGTGCCAATAGTGTATTTGTAGAGTTATCGGCCTTTGTCATTTTCTTCGTCGGTTTAACGTTATTCAACTTAACATCAAACGACCAACCGGTCTTCTTCAACTCCAGACGCTCAGGAGAAACAAATGCATAAGTTACTAAATCGCTAAAATAGTTCAAATCCTCCGACTCATATATGTCGATTCTTTTTAATATGAAGCTCGCCATCTTTACCTGTTTCCAAAGGGAGTGCCTCCATGGTCACCAACTCCTGCAGATATCGAGATTGCACCAATGGACTATAAGAAAAATCTGGCCTCACCTCCCATAGATACCCGCCACCAACAAGCTCTTGCCTGTTTGGTACTTTTAATCTATCTAGGACTTCTACTTTCTCATAATTTAGCCACTGTCCTGGAATCTCAATTTCAATACCTATAGTTGGTAGTGGATTACTCGGTTGACTGTATAAATCCTCAATTTCAGATAATCTGTTAATTCTACTTACTTCCCGAGCCATCGCCTCATCTGTAATCCCACCAACCCTTAAAACATTATAAAAGTGCATCTTGGCCACAACTGCTGCAGTTTCGGGAATCTTACCGCTCTTAGTTCCTTCAGCGACGAGGCCATCTGCCTTCTCAAAAATCGCAGTTTCAACTAATCCAGATTTGTAGGCACTTCCCAAAGACGTGTGTTTATCAGATTCGTATAAATCATCAAAATCTTCGTCCTCCTCAACTTCTTCAAACCCGCTCTTTCTCCTAGAAAACTTTTCAATCGCCATATAGTTCAATTATTTTTTAATATGCGAAATAAAATCCTTCCAGTCTAAACAGTTTAATATGTCATTCTTCTCGCACCAGCCTCGTCTCGCTTGCCCAACACCAAATCTAAGACCGAAGCCACTTTTAGTGTGAGCATCGCTATTTATAACCATTTTAACTCCAATCTCCTTTGCTTGTCGAATATGCACGTCATTCAAATCCAGCCGATACGATGAATTTATTTCAAGAGCCACATTGTGCTTCTTTGCGTGCTCTGCAACTTTTATGAAGTCAAACTCGAATGGCGCACGACTTCCCACAATCCTTGACGTGGGGTGGGCAATAACATTAACAAATGGATTCTCTATGGCCTTCAAATATCGTTTGGTCATCTCATCGGCAGTCATCTTGATATTTAAATGAACCGAGGCTACAACCCAGTCCAACCGTCTCAGGCATTCATCCGGAAGATATAACGACCCGTCTTTAGAAATATCTACTTCTGACCCCGCCAAAATATGAATGGTTGAAAACTTTTTTCTCGCCTCATTAACTAGGCTGAGATAATGATCAATATTATCCTTTTTCACCCCCTTAACCATACCCATCGACGACGAGTGATCTGTAATTGCAATGTATTCGTAATCCTTTTGTTTTACAGCTCCAACCATCTCCAAAATAGTGTCATCTCCATCTGAAATGTTTGAATGCATGTGCAAGTCACCCTTGATATCCTCCTCTTCAACTAATTTTGGTAGTTGATCCTTTATGGCCGCCTCGATCTCACCGCGTGCCTCTCGTAACTCCGGCGGAATATAAGGCAGACCAATGGCACGGAAAACGTCGTTTTCAGTTTTTGCCGCCAACAAGATTCCTTTGTTCTCTTTAGTTCCTTTATATACCCCGTACTCTGAGATGGTAATCCCCTTCTTAACTGCAATTGTTCGAGTCAAAACATGATGTTCTTTTGAACCAGTAAAATAGTAGAGGCCAGCACCGAATTGTTTGGGGTCCAACACTCTGATATCAGCTTCGATGCCAGATTTTAATAAGACAGTAGACTTTGTCGGGCCGGTAGAAATAACCTCACTTACGTAAGTCATTTTTGTAAATAAATCCGTAACGGCTTTTGGTTTTTTACTCGTTACCAAAATATCAATGTCACCGATGGAGTCCTTCATTCTCCGCAAACTTCCGGCGATCTCAACATTTTCACAGAGCTTAGACTTTTTTAACAGATCAACAATCTTCTCAGCAATATTCATTACTTCATGAATAGGCAACCGCCCACCCATCTTTCTTGATAATTCAATCGCATGAAAGATATTGGCTGATGATTTTTCGCCCCAACCTCTCAAGTTACTTAGCTTCCCAGATTTAACTAGAGCCTCCAGCTTATCAACACTATCAACCTTAAATTTCTTCCAAACAAATTTTGTTTTTTTGGGACCCATACCCTCAATAGACAGAATGTCTACAACACCTTCCGGCACCTTCTTTCTTAATTCTTCGAGCGCCTTTAACTTCCCTGTCTTTAGCATCTCCTCAATCTTATTGGACAAGTCATCACCAATCCCAGGAATCGCCCGAAGGGCCGCGAGACCGCCGCCGTTATAAATATCGCCACACTCCTCCGGTAGCCCATCAATCATTTGTGCCGCCCGCTCATACGCGCGAATACGAAAAACATTCTCGCCTTGAATTTCTAAAATTTCCGCGATCTTCGAGAACGCGCGCGAAATATCTAAATTTGTGGCTTTGAATTGTTCGGTCATAATAGAGATATTATAACCCTATTTATAAAAAGATGTTAAATCTGTGCGCATGCCAGGACTCGAACCTGGGACCTCGTCATTATCAGGAGAAATAGTGTTTAAACACTATTTCTCCGCTCTATCGTTTAAAAATATTTATGCCGGGCAGAGTGCGCATGCCAGGACTCGAACCTGGGACCTCGTCATTATCAGTGACGCGCTCTAACCACCTGAGCTACACGCGCACTCTGCTAATCATATGATATTTTTAAACGAGCCCACCTGAGCTACACGCGCATTTACGTAAAGACCACAATAACAAAAAACCTCCGATATTTCAAGACAGATACTTGGCTTATGATATAATTCTAATATTCAATAAAAAACTTTATGAAAGTACTATTTATTTGCAAAGGTAATTGGAACAGAAGTCAGATTGCTGAAGCCACATACAACAAAATAACAGGGGCCACAGATGCCACCTCCGCTGGCACATACGTAGGAATAGCGGACGAACCGGAAGGAATCCTCATTAAAGATCGCTTGTCGCAAAAACACCTAGACACATTAAAGTCTTATGGTCTTGATGTATCAGACAAGCGAAGCAAGAGATTAACCCCAAAAATGCTCAAGGAGGCTGAGATTGCAATATCAATGGCTGAGGAACCGTATGTGCCAGACTTCCTACGTAACGATCCAAAAGTTATTTGGTGGGACGTTGAAGATAATATGGAAACCGAAAAAACCTATCAACAAGTATTCGGGCTAGTTAGTAATCTGATTAAACAATTAAATAAATCCTAACTCGCCAATATTAAACAAAAAGAAAAACAGTCCGATTTTTATCGGACTGTTTTTCACTAATATTATTCTTTCTTTTGTTCCACTCACGCTAAGTAAAATTAAGTTAATCCCGATTTCAGTTTTCGAGCAAACAGTTCATTTTGGAACTAACAGAACCATAGTTCATCCCGCTAGGCGGGATATCAACCTTCTGAGCTCCGACGCTCTGCAAGCAGAGGTCGGAACGTTTTATCTTTAAAATAATCCACGAGCAGCTTCCGCTACCCGTGCCTTGTTACGACTTAATCCTTGTCACCAAGCTTACCTTGATCTACCTGAGGCAGATTTCGGGTACTCCCGGCTCCCCTGACTTGACGGGCAGTGAGTACAAGACTTGAGAACGTATTCACCGCAGTATGTCTGACCTGCGATTACTAGCGATTCCGGCTTCAAGAGGTCGGGTTGCAGACC
>JACQCW010000091.1 GCA_016201425.1 Candidatus Vogelbacteria bacterium
ATAAATAACGAGTTGGGAACGAATATGAAACCAAGACCTGATGGTTTTCATGTAACGATTTTGGACATAGAGGAGACGCGAGTAGCGGAAGAAAGAATGACTCCAAGAGTTTTGAGGGCTCTAAACATGCTCAACGAAAATATTAAACAGGGGAAGGGGATTAGTCTTGAGGGTATCGGCTATATCGATGGCAGTAAAGAGGCAGGTACGGGAGTTCTGCGAGATGTAGACACCAAAAAGAAAGTAGCTTTTATAAACATTGACTCTCCGTTGGCGACCGTGATTAGAAAAGAGCTAGGGTTGGATGATAAACAGTTGCGCATTACGCTTGGTTACGAGGGTGGTGATATACGATATCATGTTGCCGGTCAAGATGAAAAAGGTAAAAGAGTTTTGAAGCCTGTCACGCGCAGACTCGATTATGAAGGGGTCAGTGCTCTGGATAGAAAGTTTGGTGCCGGATTAGATAAAAGACTTAATGTAAAGTTTGGAGAAATAGACGGCCCAGATAAGAAAGAGAAGAAAGGCAAGAAGTAATTATTTTGTAGATTTCTTCCACACAACTTCAAAGATATTTTTAAAATTACTAGCGATATGATCGTTAGTAATTTTAATTCCGATCAAATTGTTCTTCTCCATCGAAAGAATACTTATAACGTCACCCACAATATAAATGACAAAATCTTTGATCGTATTTTCTTTCGGCAAGAATTTGTACTCTGTTTCGACTCGCGATTTATAATACTTTTCACGAACCCGCTCTTCTTTAGAGTCGTTTAGAAGAAGTTTGGTTCTAATATTATTCTCTTTCCTAAATCGTTTAACACGTTCGCTCCACTCTTTGGTAAAAATGAACGACCAGGGATCTTTCCATACAAATTCATCGCGCACAATATACATTGTTGAATTATTGGGCGCCTCTCGAAGCATTGAGAGATAGATCTTTTTCAAACTCTCCTGTCCCTCGAAGACAATTATCTGGGGTATTTTTAGTTCTGAGTTACCAAATGCCTTCAATGTCTCTTTAATTAAGTCGAGTGACTTTATTTTTTTTGTGACAGCAGCTTCCTCTCTCTTGAGTAAATTCTCAATTGCCGGGTAGCCTTCGGCGATGAACTGCTTTATTTCGTTTTTAAAAGTTGTTCCGACTAACCCTTTGGCGATTAGGGAGCCCAATGCTGTATAAACGCTGCTTCGGGCCAAGTTGCATTTTTTCGCGATAAACGAGGCGCTGGCGGGGGAGTTCGCCAAGAGTGTTCCATATATTGATGCTTCATGATCGGAGAGCCCAACCTCCAATAGTTGCTTTGTGATATTGTCTGAAATATTTAACATGTTGCCGTAATTGTACGACAACTTGAGCAGATTTGCAAGGGTGAGTATTCTTAATTCAGAACAAATTATGAAAGGAGACAAAACTATGAACTTTAAAAAGATAGATATTCATTGCCATACTACAAACAGGGTTTTGCGGGGAATGTGTCAGGGCACCGCTACGCTCAATGATATTAGTGCGCTTATGAAAGAGTACAAAGTTGAGAAAACTGTTTTACTGGCCACGTATTTTCCTCACCGCAGATCTGGTATTACAAACTTTCGTTTGTACAACTGGATCAAGGATCGCCCCGAATTTTTGCTGTTTGGTAGCCTCGACTTCCAAGTTTATTTTTATCAGGGCCTAAATGAACTTGAGGAGCTGGCGGAGATGGGCGTTTTGCGGGGGATTAAGATTTACACGGTCTATCAGGATGTGGGGGAAAAAGATCTCGAAATCGTTGCTAGGCTTGCGGCTAAGTATAAAATCCCAATGATCTTCCATGCAGGTTATAGTCATGCCCTCGACAAGCCAGAGTCTCTGCTCACTAAGGCTAGTGACATCGCTTGGGTCTCAGAGATTGTGCCAGTTATAGTTAGCCACATGGCAAAGCCTGCCCTCGAGAATTTAATTGCGACGATTAAGACTCACAAAAATCTTTATACCGACATGAGTGGGTTAGTGAATTCAGCAAGTGAGCAGGAAGATATCCCTAGCGCCGTAGAGATGGTCAAAAGGTTTCTTAAGGAATGCGGACCTGATAAACTTTTGTTTGGTACCGACTTTCCTGTCCAGAGTCATGCCGACTCGGTCCGTATTATCGAAGAGGCAATGGTCGGATATTCGGACGAAGATAAGGCAAAAGTTTATTATGGCAACGCGGCCAAGTTGCTGGGAATGTGAGAGTGGGTGGTAGTATCATTTATGGCGTCACTAAGTGACGCCTTTTTTGTGGGCGGTAAGGGACTCGAACCCCTGACCTTTTCGGTGTAAACGAATTGCTCTACCAACTGAGCTAACCGCCCCTTGTGTAAAAAAGACTATAACAGAATTGTACAGATTATTCAATCTACTTGACTATTTATCAGACTTATTGTAGCTTGTCATGGTATTTGAACCTTGAAAGAAAGGAAGGAAAATGGTTAATGTCCCTGACTCATCACTTTTGGTGATACAGGATATGGTCGTCACCTTCTGGTATTTCCTTATTTTCCCTATCGTTGGCGCTACATGCAGTGTATATAGCCTGGTGAAGAATTACAAAAATGGGAATAAGGATTTCGACGCCATTACTCCGATAATTTTCTCACTAATCTTGTATCTTTGGTGCATGCTTTTTGCAGGATTTCTTCATTCCCAGTCGTGAATTTGACCTGTCCGCTCATTACTGTGGTGGACTAATTTGAAATGCCTCGCAATGCGGGGCGAAAGGTAGGTAGGAGAATGCTTACTACTTTGGTTGTCGGGTCACTCTTTGGTATCGTTGGTCTCTCGCTTTTGCCGGACGATAAACGTAACAGCGTCATCAATATGGTTCGGGGCCTTAAGGACAAGGCTCTGAAGTTGGTTGAGGACAAGGGCGACAGCACCCCCAAGGTTAGCTGAGACAGTGCCCGTCAGAAATGACGGGCCTTTTTTGTATAAAAAAATTCCTAGCAATAAAATCAGCCCCTATTTTTAAATCGACGCCAGAGATCAGTTGGAGACGCATCTTCGTCTGAGGAGAGTTCCTGTAATTGCTCGTCTACCAATCCTTCAGCCTCTCCAATAGATATACCAAATCTATTTGCAATGGCTTGTGCTGCATCTTTGTGCTGACCCTCTCTGCCATATCCAGCTGCTATATTTTTAGCAATCTTTGGATCAAATCTTCTTGCTTCCACATAGGCTGCTGCAGCACTTTTGGGAGTAGAATCTTGATTGTTTAATTCCTCCTCAAGGGGTCTTAGAGTGTCACTTAGACCCTCACTCTTAAGTTTTGCTTCCCATGTTTTTACTAAATCTTTCTCTGTTCCTTTTTTAGTAACCTTTCCTTTTCCTTCTCGTTTGTTTTGGTTTGGCATTTGTTCTCGCATGTTTATATTTATTAAAATTGTTTTTTAATTTCCTCGGCTGTTGTCTCCATTTCACCTGGGGCGTATTTATAACCGCGGGGCATGCCTTCTTTGGCGGGGACTAGCCAGACGTGAGCGTGGGGAACATCCTCGCCGACGACTCTTGAGATGATCCAATCAGTGCCGAAAGCTTTTCTTTGAGCTAAGGCTATCCTTTTAACCACTTCATAAAATTTACCAAATTCCGGAATATCCCAAACCCATTGATAATGTTTTTTGGGAATGACTAATACGTGCCCTTTAGCCTCTGGTTTAATATCGAGGAAAGATAGGACAGAATCGTCCTCGTAGACTTTGTATGAAGGAATTTTCCCCTCAACTATTTTACAAAATAGGCAATCATTCATGGCGATATTATATGCTATAATCTGGGCTATGCAAAATTGGATTTTGAATAAGGAGTTGTCTCAAGATGAGAGAAAAGGCTTGTCATCACACAATGACCTACTGGCGCACTTACTTTTTCACCGTGGAGTTAAGGACGAGGACGCTGCGGAGAGGTTTTTGAAACCTAATTTTGAACGCGATCTGCACGACCCTTTCTTGGTTTTAAATATGGAGAAGGCGGTTGAGAGAATTTTACTTGCC
>JACQCW010000093.1 GCA_016201425.1 Candidatus Vogelbacteria bacterium
CTGAGATTTATGATTATCTTAGAGTGCTTTTTGCGCGTATTGGTAGGCCGCATTGTTTGGTCTGCGGCGAGGAGATCAAGAGACTTTCAAACGATGAGATCGTCGATTTTATTATAAATAAACTTAAGAAGCATAATCTCGAGGATAAAAGTAAGACAGATCAGGTGGGTAGAGTGATGATATTTGCTCCTGTAGTACGAGGCAGGAAGGGAGAGTACTATCAACTCCTCTATGATCTCTTGGGTAAGGGTTACACCCAAGTTAAAATCGACGGTGTAATGTATAAACTTCGTGAGCAGATAATTCTTGATAAAAATAAGAGACACGATGTAGATGTGTTAATAGATGAGATTTCTTTAGTTGAACGCGATGGCCTTGCCTCTGCAATTATTAACAAAGAGAAAATCATTAAAGACCGGCTAGGAGAAGCTATCGGCATAGCCTTGGCTCAGTCTGATGATACTTTGAAAGTTGTTTTCAATATGGACCAAGGAAGGGTTATTCTTTCGGGTTTGGGGCCAAAATGGGAAGAGATCGGTATGTCTGCTAAGTACACTTGCCCTAATGACGGTTTTTCTTTCATGGAGGTTGAGCCAAGACTTTTCTCTTTTAATTCTCCGTACGGTGCATGTGAGATTTGTCATGGGTTGGGAACCAAGACGCTGTTTGGTGATGATCTTTGCGATGCGTGTCATGGTAAGAGATTGAGACCCGAGGCGTTGAATGTTTTTATTGCCGGGAAAAATATTGTAGATCTGAGTTCTATGTCTATCAAAGATGCCTTTATGTTCTTCAAGAATTTAAAACTCACTGAGCGTGAAGTTGGCATTTCTTCAATCGTAACAAAAGAAATTCAGAATCGAATTAAATTTATGCTTGATGTTGGGTTAGATTATCTTTCCTTAGACAGAAGGGCGGGGACACTCTCTGGCGGCGAGGCGCAGAGAATTAGGTTGGCGTCGCAGTTGGGCTCACGTTTGGTCGGAGCACTTTATGTTCTTGATGAACCGACAATTGGACTTCATTCTCGTGACAATGACCGACTTATTAAAACGCTTAAGGACTTGCGTGATTTGGGTAATACAATTATTGTTGTTGAGCATGATGAGGATACAATCTTTTCGTCTGATTATCTCGTTGATATTGGCCCAGGAGCAGGTGTGCATGGTGGCGAAGTGGTCGTCTCCGGACCAACAGACGAACTTATCACAAATAAAAAGTACAAATCATTAACGTTAGATTATCTACGAGGAGACGCGAGAGTAGAGATACCTAAAAAACGACGCGACAAAGATATGGGCTCGCTTAAAATAGTAAACGGCAGTGTGTTTAATATTAAAAATTTGAACGTAGAGGTTCCTCTTGGTAAACTTATTTGTTTAACAGGAGTGTCTGGCTCGGGTAAGTCATCGTTAATGGATGAGATTATTTTAAAGAATCTTAAAAATAAATTCGAAAGAAGACGAAAGACCGAGCCTGAGAATTGCAAAAACTTTTTAGGTGCAGAATACGTTTCAAGAATTGTTTCTATTGACCAGTCGGCGATTGGCAGAACCCCGAGATCAAATCCAGCTACATATACTGGTGCCTTCACACACATTCGTGATATGTTCGCTGAGACTGTTGATGCTAAGGTGAAGGGATTTAGAGCGAATAGATTCTCTTTTAACGTGAAGGGCGGTAGATGCGAGACGTGCGAGGGTAATGGTCAGATTGCAGTTGAAATGCATTTCTTGCCCACTGTCTATGTTCCGTGTGACGTGTGTGGTGGCAAACGATTTAATCGCGAAACACTCGAAGTTAAATATAAGAAGAAGTCTATTCATGATGTTTTGAAAATGACCGTAGAAGAGGCGTCTCGATTTTTTGCCGATATCCCGGCCATATATGACAGGTTAAAAATTTTAAATGAGGTTGGTCTCGGTTATCTCGAGCTTGGCCAGTCAGCAACAACATTATCGGGTGGCGAGTCACAAAGAGTTAAGATTGCTTCTGAATTGTATAGACCGGATCTCAACAGAACAGTATATCTTTTGGATGAACCAACAATCGGTTTGCATTATGAGGACGTAAAAAATTTGATTGAGATCATACAAAGATTGGTTCGACATGGAAATACGGTTATTATTATTGAACATAACATGGATATTATAAAGTGTGCAGATTATATTATCGACATGGGTCCCGAAGGCGGTATTAATGGCGGCAGGGTGGTTGCCCATGGATCACCTGAAGCGATTACAAAAGTCGCGAAGTCTTATACTGGTCAATATTTAAAGAAGGTTTTAAGAAGGAGATAACTTTTTAAGTCATTAATATTAGCCGTTTGATGTTTGATCTGGCACTCGGGTTGTGCTAACTTTTGTTTAGATTGAAAATTTGATTGAACAAGGAGGAGATTATGCCAACTATCATTAGGCGTAAGTCGATGTACATGTGCCGTATCTGTGGAGATTTGTTTTATAATAAGAGGGCTGCAGTTAAGTGTGAATTGCAAGGGATTCGACTTTCTCACTGCCAGGAAGGTTACGTAATAAGGCAGAATTGGTCCGGTCCACAACATATGCGTGACAGATATCTGATGATCGTATACGCACGTGATGGCGAATGTCCAGACAGCCTGTCTTACACGTTCAAGGTCGATAGAGTCACACTTGAAAAGATCGGATATGGTTATGCAAATTCTCGTCCAGGACACTCTGGCTTACAGTTGGAAATTTCGGGTAGACAAAATAATGATGAGGGTCTCTTCGTCTATCCAAAAAATACTTGGACGAATATCATTAGGGCTGACAATGGTCCTGTTTATAAGGTAAAGACTTGGGCCGAATACTTTGAAGAGCTTCTGAAGCGAAGCCCATCTATCTTATTAGATCCGGAGTTTGAGAGACACCGCAGTGGTCAGCTGATTAAAGCTATGCTGTTAGATCGGGCGAAGAAGTTGGTGAGAGGTAAAAAAGTAGAACCTTGACTAACAGGTGTAACTATGTTAGTTTGCACTTAAAGCTAGTTTTTTGACAATCTACCTTAGAGTAGAGAAGGGAGAAGGAATGTTGAGTTTCAAGAGGGTCATGCTTTACTCTGCTTTGGCAGCAACACTTTTGATCGGTGCTGGTCTTTGGCCTGACAGCTTTGTGAGGCAGAAGATGCAGAAGACTGTTGTTTCGGAAACCGTACAAATTCCTGAGTGGCATGCTTCTGCTGGGCCCATGCCAGTGTGCGACGATTTGGACGGACACATCACAAGAGTGGAAGAAGTCACCAATCAGATTAACTCACTGGCTGACTGGAGTGATGTTTCGAGTCAAGATGATGGTCGTGTTGTTTTGGTAATGAGGAGAGTCGGAGTTTTGAACAATGAGCGAGAAGCTCTTTACAAGCACCTAGATAGTTGTTTGTCCCAAGAGATCATTACTCCAGCCGAACATGAATTCATTTCTACTTTCTTTATTGCGCCAGCGTGGCGCAATCTCGCGAATGCGAGCTCGAGGCTTGACACGGCCATTGATTTCAGAAAACTTGGCTATAAGTAAAAGGAGCTGATGATGCGTGAGGATCGATAGGATTGATTCACAGTTACTGAAAATCTTTGAGGGAAAGGCTGAGGACGAACGCTACCGCGTGATCATTAAACTGGCTGAGCCGCTCGATCCCGATAGGGTTGAGTTACTTCGAATTCTCGGTGCTAATGGGGCACTCGAGGAGACTGTATACATTTCGACCAAACTTACAAGGAGCGCAATCGAGAAGCTTTCAGATGAAGACTGGGTTAAGGCGATTGAGACTCCAGCTGACCCCACATATCATCCAGACCCACCAAAGTGGTTAGTTCAGTAGTTTATCTTGCCCGCTCACGAGTAATCGTGAGCGGGTTTTTTGTAACATTTCTTATTGTAGTGGTATTATAAGTGGAATATAAGATAAATTAAAAACAATGTTAACCACGAGAGTAGCAGTCTTACGCGGGGGACCAAGTTCCGAATACGATGTGTCGCTGAATACCGGCGCTAATGTTTTAAAAGCTCTTTCACCTAAGTTTAAAACAAAGGATGTACTTGTTACGAAAGAGGCCGAATGGTTTATGGATGGTGTACAGGTGACTCCTGAGATAGTGTGTCGGAATGTTGATGTTGTATTTATAGCTATGCATGGAGAGTTCGGAGAAGATGGGCAAGTACAGAGGATTATAGAAAAGTTTAAAGTTCCGTATACCGGTTCGCGCTCCTGGCCGTCGTCGGTAGCGATGAATAAAGGTTTAACCAAAGATTATTTTAGAAAGAATGGCATACGGACACCTCACGGTTTATTAGTATCTAGTAGTGCTGGTAATACGGAGGAGCTTGCACAAAATATTTTTAATAAAGTTTCACCGCCGTGGTTTGTGAAGCCCAACATTGGTGGCTCATCAGTTGGTGCTAGTTTGTGTAAAAGTATCCCCGATTTGATTAAGGGTCTGAATGACGCATTTCAATATTGCGAGTCAGTTATTGTGGAAGAATGTATCAAAGGGAGAGAGGCTACTTGTGGGGTGATTGAGAACTTTCGTGATACAAAACATTATTCTTTATTTCCGATTGAAATAATTAAACCGGACAATAGATTATTTTTTGATTACCAGTGTAAGTATGATGGAACGACCAAGGAGATTTGCCCAGGAAATTTTTCTAAAGAAGAAAAGGAAGAGTTACAGCGTTTAGCCGTAAGAATTCATAAGGCACTTGGATTACGTCATTATTCACGATCTGATTTTATTGTTTCACCAAGGGGAATATACGCGCTAGAGGTTAACACACTTCCTGGTTTAACGTCCGAATCTCTCTTTCCGAAGGCTATGGCCGCTGTTGGGTGTGCCTACGGTGATTTTTTGGAGCACTTAATTAACTTGGCGTTGGCAAAGAAATAATTATGAGTAGCTTGAATCTATAGGATATTTTCTGGTTCAACCCTAATCGCAAATCTTTTTGGTAGCGACTGCAAGATTTCGAGTAAACTAGAGTAAGGATTTTGCTCGGTTGGATATGGAGAAGGTTTAGATTTAGGTGGCCACTCTTCGTTGTTAACTTTTAGTAATATGTTTACTCTGTCTTTATTATTTATTCTTTCGATAAAGGCATTAAACCGCTTTGGGTCGTAGTTTTTCAAAAAAATCTCGAGCTGAGTCATTTCTTTGTTAATTAACTGCCGTGGTCCTTCTGCGGTGATTTTAATGAGGGTTTTAAACGGAGGATAATCGAACTTTTTTCTGTTCTTTATTTCATTACGGTAGAACTCTAAAAGATCTCCTCGTGTCACGTGTTCAAATATTTTTTCTTGTGGTTTACGCGTTTGGATAAGGTAGTTTTTGCCGGCCAAAA
>JACQCW010000005.1 GCA_016201425.1 Candidatus Vogelbacteria bacterium
TCTTAACTTTGGTATCTTGCCAATTGCGGTGGCTATTTCTATCGCACGTATTAACCTCACTGGATTCTTATTATCAATACCACTTGCTCGGTTTGAATCAAGTTTTTTTAGTTCAGCATTGAGTCTGTCGATTGACCACTTTTCTAACTTTTTGCGAAGAGGGATATTTGCTGTTACTTCCGGAATATTGAGGTCGTTAATAATTGATTGAATATAAAAACCTGTGCCACCGCAGATGATTGGTAGTTTGTCTCGCCTCAGAATATCTTTTATCTTTTCTTCCGTAAGTTTTTTAAAATCAGATACTGTAAAAACTTTTTTTGGTGAGATAATATCTAACATATGGTGGGGTATCTGTTTCATCTCTCGCCTTGTTATCTTGCCGCTGCCAATATCCATTCCCTTGTAAACTTGCCTTGAGTCGGCAGAAATAACCTCACCGTTAAACTTTTCAGCAAGCTTTACTGCTAGGTCACTTTTGCCTGTTGCAGTCGGCCCCAGGACTACTAATATTTTAGGTTTAACTATTTTCATACCAAGTATTTTGATTCTATAATAATTTAGAAATAAAAAAAGCCAGTTAGACTGAAGTGTCCAGTCTAACGGGCGTAGGGCTCCACTAATTGATATAGACGGTCTTGGTTGGCTCGACGATGATTTTACCATCCTTTACTGTTATTCGTTCGTCACTTTTTTCTCTTTTGAAGGCCGACTCATTCTTGTAGTCGAAGGGCTTTCGGTTCTTGTCTGGTACCACAGGGATAACCTTCCTTTCGGTCTGATCGGTGGTCGGCTCGGAAAGTACGCTTAGAATGTCCGCAACCTCTTCCGGGGTCAGAACCCTGTCACCTACCTCTTGATTGAAGCCGAAGCGAGGAAAGTTTGGGTCCTCGGTGGCAAAGATAGTCTTGACCTTGTACTTCTCCATCAGTTCAAGGTGTTCATCGTTCTCGTCACTCTTGTTGGCCTCGGCATCTTCCTTCGTGATCACCTTCCCGGTAGCGGGGAAGAATGTCATTCCCGATGCCTCCATGGGCTCCGTGGCAACTCCTGTAACCTTTTTTCCCCGCCACTCGTATGAGATGATCGGGACTTCGCGGGTTCTGTAGCAGATCGTCTGCTCCACCAGCTTCGCAAGTTCAGGCCTGAGCCTGAGAAGCTCCTTCAGATCTGGAGTGGGCTCATTCATGAGAGGAATGCGACTACCACCGAGAAGAAAGAACTCCAGAATGTAGGTAGACTTAACCTCTCCGATTGCGTCATTGTCTTCCTTTTTGACTTTGTCAGCCATGATTCCTCCTGTGCTCCGGCTACTCGTCGGAGCGGTATTGGTCAGTGTTCACAGGTGCCTATGAGATATTCAATGTTCTTCATTGTTAGTTAGTCTACTTATAGTATAAATACATTTTAACTTTTGTCAAGTCTTCAACAATTTAGCCTTTGCCTTTTTCAACCGGTTTTGATATGATGCCATTTACTGAATGTTTGATTGCTCACAAGTCGGAATGTTCTTTTTTTAGAAATATTGATCCCCACACTAATCTGGAAACAGTTTGGCGATGAGGGGTCATATTCCGCGGTGGCGCAGTGGTAGCGCAGTCGCCTGTTAAGCGATTGGTCGTAGGTTCGAATCCTACCCGCGGAGCAGTAGATGCAGATACGAACTGCCGATTCCCATGTGGAGTCGGTTTTTCGTTTGGCGATGAATTAGAGAGTAACCCCACCGGCGATACGGAAGAAGGTGAGAAATCTTTTAGAAATAAGATCACTACTCTCGAAACTTCGATCTTCTTTTTTTATCACCACCCAACTGATATCCCTGTCACTGATTCGTAGACCTCATCAATCGAAGAATCCGCGATAGGCGAGTTGCTCAATTGCCATCATTGTCTGAATGTCAACCTGCGATTTTTTAACCTTAGAAATAATCGCGTTTATAGTTTTACCGTTTGGCGTGCCCGGAATACCGGTCTTATAAATTTTCTTAATAGTTTCTCGTTCCACTTGGTTCACGTATTCATAAGCAGCTGTCGAGTTCCCGATGAGTCGATTTTCGAAAAACAAATTATTATCCTTCGACAAATTGCAAAGGTCTCTCAGTAAAATATCTTGCTCCTTGACGTAGAGTTCATGAAATCGTTTTTGATATCGTTAAAGGAGGTCATAGACTATTCATTTTCTTGTAATATCGTTCGCGCTGTTTGAATTGCCGTTCAAGGAATGGAATCTTTCGGTCCCGATAATCAAACACAAATTTCGGTGTCGCACCATGCATAAGCCGGCCAATATATTGTATCAACTTTCCTTCAAAAGAAAATGGAAACGCAAGCACAAGGGTTGAAACATCTGAAACATGCAAACCTTCACCGAAGAATTGTCCAGTAGAAAGAATGACCTGATAATGACCGTCGTTAATTTGTTTGAGTTTTGAAGTACGCTGTGGAGCGGAGTCATCGCCAGATATTACAATTGTCTCCGCGTGACCTTTGAGACATAGGGTGAGAATTTCAAGATGCTCCTTGCGTTCGCTTAAGACAAGAATTTTGTTGCCACTTTCTACTTGCGCAATAATATCTTTGGCAATTAGGCGGTTGCGAGCAGTATCGAAGCTGATGATTTTCGCGAGGAGTTGAAAGTGGTCGGTCTTCCAGTGGAACGGTATTTCAAGTTCAGTCTCACGAATGATAATTTTCGGTTTCGGTCGCTTCTCTCCTGGATTTTCCAAGTCGGGCTGATCCGCTTCCTGCATAGTACTCAAAATGTCGCCAATGTAGACATATATCAGCTGTTCGTCGTTGTGTTTACGTTTCGGAGTTGCCGTTAATCCGTACAGATATTGAGAATTTAGGTTCGCAATAACCTCACGAAAAGTTTTAGCCGGAATGTGGTGACATTCGTCAGCAATGATCGTACCGAACGAGTCTGACAATTCGGTAATGTTTTTATGTCTGGCCAGACTTTGTAACAAACCGACCGTGATTCCTTTCCCAATCTTCTTACTTGTTCCCGAAATGCACCCGATGTGTGCTTTGGGAATGCCCAGATACGTTTGGATTCGATCAACCCATTGATCAAGCAGCTGTTTGCGGTGTACCAAAATAAGTGCGGGGAGCTGGCGCCTGGCGATAAGTTCCATGCCAATCATTGTCTTACCACTACCGGGTGGTGCGACTAAGACACCTTGATCAGCGGCGAGCATGTCATTTACGGCCTGTTCCTGCCCCGGCCTTAGTATGAGTATGCTTTTGAATTCGACTGGCTTGAAATCCATATGCTCGCGAACTAATTCAAACGCAATCTTTTCAGATTCTAAATGTGCAATTAGTTGATTCAGAAAGCCGCGCGGCAGGAAAATATCTTCGTTCGATTCATTTATGAGTTTGAAATATTTCTGCACCTTATACAGAGATATGCCGAGTCGCTTTTTGGTGAGATATTCAGTATTGAGAAAATTCAGTTTTTCTTTCAGAAATTCGACTGTTGCCGGCGTGAGTCTTGCGCGAGGAATGCGGAGTTGTTTGCTGACGTAGACCACAAGTGATTTACCTGGGCCGGTGTGACTTGCAAGCGTCTCTTCGCCATCAAGCAGTTTGAGTGCGGCGTCTAATTCTTTGATGGAATATTTGTGAACTGAGGCAAGAAAACCCCACTGGTCTAGATATGGCACTTCGTTCGCAGGATCAACGAAAAGTGTGTTCTCTGATCTCGCGTACTGGCCTTGTAGTGGGAGCGCAATGAGGTTACCGAAGCCGCCCTTGGGAACATCATCTTGGTTGGGGAATAGTCGATCAAAACTTATCTCTTTTTCAAATATGGAAAGTCCGAGCGCTCGGCGCACGACCTCGAGCCCGATTCGTCTGCTTTTCCAACATGGATACGGCTCACTGAAAAATATCCAGACATGTCCGCCAGTGCCGGACTTTGAACGTTCAAGGTACGCGTTGAGATTTACACTTGTGCACACATTCATATATGCCCGTGCATCATCAAGCCAGTGATTGCCATCAAAATCTGCCGCAAGAAAATACGAAGTGTTATCCTCAAGAATAGGATAAATACCGATAGCAATTTTCCCCGTTAAATGTTGCCCGATAATTTCCAGAGAAAGCGGAATAGTCTTTTTGTTTTGAAACGTTTTAAGCAACCCGCCCTTGCTTCGATGCTCATTGAATTCGTTCCAATCGAAGGTATAAGCGGGAGAATATCCCGATCTGCCGTCCTTTTCCCAATAGCGGGCGTAGACATCCTGCCTACCGCGGAAAAGGGCTGTAAATAAGCGGAATTGTTCACCATTCGGCTCCTGCATATACGCAGAGGATATAACAGATTCAAGAAAAAAGCGATCATCCACCATCTACAACTTGCCTTTCCCGCTATAATCCGCTATAATCTACTATATATGAGATAGCGTTAGCGTATAAGCCTAATATGAAAGATATCACAAATAAATTTGATCCTCGCATAGCGAGTCCCGAACCTCACATTGTGGCCCTTTTGGCCGAAATTGACGGTATCCGCGGCGAACTAAAGTCTGGTTTGCGCATGACACCGCAGGCGATCACCAATCTGAAGAAGTCGACTCTCATCACCTCAGCGGGTGCTTCTACACGTATCGAAGGAGCGAAACTCACCGACGAAGAAGTGGAGAAGGTTATGCGCGGCCTTGCGATTTCAAAGTTCGCCGACCGTGATTCGCAGGAGGTGCAGGGGTATCTTGAAACACTGCAAAATGTTTTTGACAGTTTCCAAACATTACCACTTCGCGAGAGCGTAATTTTATCGCTCCACAAGGAGCTTCTTAAGTATTCGCACAAAGATGACAAGCATCGCGGTGATTACAAAAAGAAAGAGAACACGGTTGGAGTGCTTGGCCCAGACGGCAAAGTCGCTCGAATAATATTTGAAACGACTCCGGCGTATCTCACGGCGAAAGAAATGCAGGAACTTATTGCCTGGACCAGCGAAGCGTTTGAGAAAAATCGCTTTCATCATCTCCTAATCATTGCAAATTTCATCGTAGAATTTTTAAAGATCCACCCATTCGAAGACGGCAATGGGCGTCTTTCGCGTGTCCTCACTAACCTTTTGCTCTTGCGTTCCGGCTATCAATTTGTCCAGTACGTTTCGCACGAACAAATTGTAGAGCGTCGCAAAGATGAGTATTATATTGCGCTTCGCAAGTCGCAAGAGACGTTTACAAAAGAACAGGTCACTATTTCGCCCTGGCTCAACTTCTTCCTTTCAGCCCTCAAAGAGCAAGCCGCGAAAGCGCTTTCGTATCTTCAAGAGGAAAAAGCTGAGGATGCCTTTTCGCCGAAACAGCAGGCGGTGTGGAATTACTTGATCAGTGTCGAAGAAGCTTCGCCAAGCGATATCGTTAAGGCGACCAGCATTTCCCTGGCCACCGTGCGTCAAGCACTAGGCCGGCTTGTGAAGCTTGATCAAGTCAAGCGTGTCGGTCTCGGGCGAGCAACCAGGTATCAGAAGAAGTAATCTGGCAAATCCTATCATGCAATCGCTTCTCAAGAAACATTTTGGCTACGATGCTTTTCGTCCGTTACAGAAGGAAATTATCGATCAGATATTGCTGGACAAAGACTGCGTGGTGCTGATGCCCACCGGCGGCGGGAAGTCGCTTTGCTTCCAGCTTCCCGCGCTTGTACGGGAGGGGATAACGATCGTCATTTCTCCGCTCATTTCGCTCATGAAAGATCAAGTTGACGCTCTTATGGCAAACGGAATCACAGCTGGTTGTATTAACAGCACACTTTCTTCACAGGAGATTGCTTTGGTCATGAACCGAGCCGAAACGAGCACATTAAAAATCTTATATATCGCACCCGAGCGTCTCACCCTACCGTACTTTGAAGATTTTTTGCACAAACTCAAGGTATGTTTGATCGCCATTGATGAAGCGCACTGTATTTCGTATCTCCAGCTTCAACCGTGCGAATTTAAATTATGAAGTGTTGTCAAAAAAAGATTCTCTCAAGCTCGTTCTCGCGCTGATCGCGAAACACCCAGATGAAAGTAGTATCATTTACTGTTTCTCACGAAAAGATACCGAAACATTGGTTACGAATTTAAAGAAATATGGCCTCAAAGCCGCCGCGTATCACGCAGGGCTCGACGCCAATATCCGCAGAGAAAATCAGGAGAAATTTATCCGCGACGAAGTCAATATTATGGTCGCCACCATTGCCTTTGGCATGGGTATTGACAAGCCCGATGTTCGACTCGTGATACATCACAGCCTACCGAAATCAATCGAGGGCTACTATCAAGAAACCGGTAGAGCCGGACGCGACGGGCTACCATCCCGCTGTGTCCTCTTTTTTTCTTATGCCGATACATTCAAACATGAATATTTTATAGAAAACATGCCTGACTTGGCGGAACAGAAGAAGTCGAGAGAAAAGCTTGATCAGGTTTTGCAGTACGGCAATCTGCGTAGCTGCCGCCGTCGATTTTTACTCCAATATTTTAACGAGGATTACCAGCAAGCAAATTGCGGAAACTGCGACAGGTGCGTTGCGCCACCGCCTCTTGAACTACACAGAGTAGAATTTGCACGCGTGCGACAAAATCTCACACCGGTCTATGCAGGACAAAAAGTATTCGACGGAGCACTGTTTGAAGAGTTGCGCAAAATCAGGATGCAAGAGGCAACCAGACTCCGCGTTCCTCCCTACGTTGTATTCGGTGATCGCGCACTCCGCGATATGGCCACCCACTTTCCGCAAACGTCGTCTGCTTTTTTACAAATGAACGGTGTGGGTGAGCGCAAACTTGCCCAATTCGGCCAGTTATTTATGGCAACGATTAGGCAATACATGAGTAACCAAAAATAGTCTTTACTGGCCTTGATCCCGTTCACTGCACACCCCATCCTCTCATTTTCTCTCTCAATCTCTCTTCGCCTTGTCTTTCTGCCCCCACCACCATCTCTCGTGTCTTAGTTCGTTCCTTGAATGGTATTGATATATTGTTCTGTTGTATTGAGTATTTGGTACTTGTAAGTTAAGGGAGTAAGTAGATAGGTTAAGCTTCAGTGATATATATAGTAGTAAGTAAGTACTTTTCCGTTCAGTTGATTCTCTGGTGAGATAGTAGTCAGTGAAAGTGGTGGGTACAAATGGCTGAACTAAAGGATGAAAAGCTACTTTACTGGGTGAACATGTTCAACCAGATGTTCTACCACTTGTTCAACCACCTGGTAACGTTCATCTGCCGTCATCCTACAGAGCGGGGGTAGCAAGTCAACATTGCCGGCGCGGAAAAAAGAGCATGCGCCAGAATTGTTGCGCGCGCTCTTTTTTAGCAGAATCGCGTCATTTCAGATTTCGCAGCTTCAATTTGTGTACGAGATTTGGCAAGACTAGCTCGAAGGTTTGTGGTTGTTGTATACTGGGAGCAAATTTAAAAACGCCCTTTTGGGCTGTTTTTTTATTTGCTCCGCGGAGCGACTGAACTGCTTCAGTCGCGGGTAGGATTCGAACAGCGGAGCTATGTTTTTCGTTAGAAAAACAAGCGAGCTGGTGCCCAGACAATCCGCCGTAGCGGATTAGTCGAGGGAGAAACTCCTACCCACAGAGCCAGTCAGTTACCTAAAAAAATAACCCCTTTCTCCGGGTGTCTTTTTCGTGACTACGTTCTGTGGAGTAAGGTGCCTGAGTTTTTTGTGCGTAGAATTCGAAGAGGTTGAATGTCTCCAAGAAAAAGTTTGTCTTTTTCTTCGTTATTTCTACTTTTGCATTTATGTTTATTTCGAACACACTTTTTGGGTTAGAGGCTAGGGTCTTCCCTTGGCACGAGAAGTCTTTTCTTGGGAACGGATTCACCCCCAGCCTGGAAGAGTGCGGGATACAAAATTCTTTATCCGATCAAAGTAGTTTTGATAGGACCATTTAATAATCTCTTCCATGATGATCCACCACCTCCGCTTGTTGCCGCTGTATTTGCTCTCTATTGGTCTATCCTCGCCATAATTCTTCATTACCTTCTAGGTAAAATAAATTGCCTTTAACTTAGCAAGTGATTGACAGCTACTAATAGCAATGTTATCTTACGGTGGAACAGGGAACCTTGATAAGGAGGACACAGTATGATTTTTCCAGAGCTTAGCGGCAAGAAATTCGGACAGATTAATCTAAACGAATATGCCAATGAGTGGCTGACCAAAAACGCTGATAGGTATAAGAATGAGATCAATCCTTTTGTTGACCAAGACCTGTGCCAGCGCGTTGTGGATGGGCTTGCCCAAAAGATGGGTGTCGACTTCACCTATGGCGGATATATGGAACTCAGGGACACGCTCTTTAAAGGTATTCCGGGAGACAACTTCCTGCATCTTGGTGTGGACTTCTTCGTCCCAGCAGGAACGCAAGTGGCGTCTAACGTGAGGGCTGAGGTGATATTGATTGATGACGATTCCTCACTTGGCGGAGGTTGGGGTCCTAGGGTCATCGTAAGACCGATATGTGGTACAGATGTTTTGCTCTACGCCCACCTGGATAGAAACATCACATGCAAGGTTGGGGACGTGCTAAAGCCCAGGCAGGTGTTCGCATCTATCGGCAAGAGGCCATACAATGGCGGATGGTTGCCTCATCTACACGTCCAAGCGATCGACGGGGACTTTTTCGAAGAACTTCAAAAGAGAAGTATCCATGAACTTGATGGGTATGTAGTTCCTAATGATATGTCTAAACTGAAAATTGATTTTCCAAACCCCATGAAATACGTGAGATTAATGTGAGTATGTAATGGTGCCCGTACAAATGTGTACGGGCTTTTATTTTTATAGTGTAGGAGCTTTTAGGGTAACTATTGACATACATTTACACCTATGCTACAGTTAAAATTAGCAATTGAACTTTGACTGAATATTAAAACAGAAACCCTCAAACAAAGGAGGAATCGTGAGAACGAGAAAAATGAAACAGTGGCCGGCCAACGATGAGCCCGCAAGCGCTGGAGACTTGATCAAGGAGGTCAAGAAGGCGATTCGGTTTGCCTATAAGCTCAAGCGTAAAAAGTTAGGTAGAGATATTCCTCTCGCTGGACCAGACGCTCCGGGTGGGGCATGTGTCGGCGAAGGATCAGAAATGCTTCGAGCCGAACATCTTAAATTCGCTCAGGAAGATCAGGGCCGTAATGCTCTCGATGAGATTCTGGGAATAGCAATTCGTCTCGGTATTGAACAGGGTCGGAGAATTATGCTTAAGAGCGATTCTCAAAGATACCTAAATTTTCGTCTTAAGATCTTGCGGGAAAACATGAGGACCATCAAAGAGCATGCCCATGATCCCGAAATGGTCAAGAGACTGGCCTCTCAGGATCTTTAACGACCGATAGAGAGGGGACTTGAAATGGAAAATTTAAATGCACGGGTAGCAGAAGTTTATGTTGTGTACGATTCGGATTTTGATGGGCTTGTCGGTGAGATTGTTGGGAGGGAAGTCAGCTTTAGAGAGATCACAGAGGGCTCTAGCGGCACAGACCATTTCTATTCGAATGTTCGCAGTGAGCCGGATTTCGGAGGATACAAACCTGAGACGACGCGGGAGCAGATTCAAGGCTGGTTTAATTCTAGTACAGAGCAGGCCCAGAACTGGATCGATGGCAAATCTTCGTCCGTTGGTATCCCATACGTTCTCCAGTGGCTTTGTGTCCATGGACACATTAAGCCTGGCAACTACCTCATCCGGGTAAGTTGATGGAAAGTCTAAATAGTGTTAACGATCAAACAACCCCCATCGGCTTCGGCTGGTGGGGCTTTTTCTTTTGTCTATAGGTGTTAAATTGACGTAATATACAAATGCAAAAAATAGCTACAAAGACATTAATCTAAAAGCAGTTTCTCGGGGATTTAAACTTGACTCTTTAATAGTTCTATTGTAGTCTTTTAACAGATTATGGTAGTCTTGAAAATTAATTAGGCGAACAAGGAGGAAGAACATGACGTTATTGACGGAAGATATGCATGATCCAGCCCATCGGTTTGTGAAGACGGAATCTTTGCGCACGGCTTACTTGCATTATGATGAGAGTCGAAATCCCACTGCAAAGAACTACGTGACACTTCCACATGGAGGCCTTGAGCTTGGTATAGTTTCAAGTGCTGACCCTTTTATCGCGCGCGCCATCTCTTCGCTTTTGACTCGTTCGCTAGAAGAGGCGCGTTGCGACAAGGGCGGGTATTTACCATCGGAAGTTGTCAGGCGAGTTCAACGAGATATTATTTCTCCTGAAGGTGTTGCGAATCTTTGGGGTGTTGCAGGACACCGTTTTGTTCTTGCGCGCCGCTTTGATGCAGAGACTCATGAGATTCTCGCGACTATTCTGGTTGGCAGAAGCAAGGATACGATATTCTTTTTTACTGGACGATACAATAATCTTCGTTATTCAACACTTGTTGACGATGTTGACTTCAATCAACCTGATAACGGTGATCCAACACATCGCTGGTTTGATCGTTTTGCGTTTCCTGATATTCAGCACTTCAAGCCAAACATGTATCACCATATCGCGAATTTTGTGGTGAGTCCTGATCACCGTCAGAAGGGGATCGCAAGACTCTTCTTGGAGAACATTGTTCGTTACTATAGTCGGGCGGTACTAGATCAGCACAATTATCCGATTGAACATTCACAGCATCTTCTGTGTGGCGTTGGTTTCTGGCAGATTGGTGATCCTCCGTGGCTTGCACGTATGAAGAAGCTTGGTTTCTATCGGCGCTGGGGCGCGGAGAGTTTCTTTGTCGAGCACGATTGGGCTCCACTACCACTAACCATCATGAACGGACAGCAGATCGACAATGTGGCATATAACCACATGTATGGCCTGCCAGAATGCTATGGTGACGATCAGCTGCCGCATCCAAGCGGCAACCACTTGTTTGAGCGAGTTCCTGAAGTCGTTCGACTTACTGAAGACCCAAGGGCGAAGCTACAATACTTTCAAGCGATGCTGGACTTCGTTCAATCAGACAAAGGAGAGTAAGTATGCAAACATGGATTAAGAAGATACATACAATCGAATCTCAAAAGCGTGAAATGTTCACAGGCGAGGGTGCCTATCATGGTTCAACAAAACAAAAGCCGAAGAGTCAGGACAAACCTCTCGTTGAGGTTGTCTCAGAGGCAAGGCCCACGACGCTCGAGCAATATATACAGACTGGTAACAAAACGATTCAATCTTTTGATGCAAAGTTTCCAAATCGATATCGCTTGGTCGAACAACTCGCTGTTCCTTCACAAGAGGCGGTTCGTGACGATGGAGTGACCTTTTGTTGGTGTCCGTTCGAAGAGGCCTTGCGCGAAGCCGGGCCAGTCACACGAGAGGTTCTCACTGGTATGCAGGAGTATCTCTCGGGGAAGAAGCGCCATGTTTACATCGACTCAAAGATTCAATACTTTGAGCCGGGAGATTTGCCTGTCGACAGCAAGCTATGGCATGTCGATGGAAGTATTGCCGTGCGCGATGACCGTGTAAAACAGCTTGGCGCCTCTATCCTCCATGATATGCGAGCTCGCTTCGAACACGAAAGCCCGCCCGTCTACATGGCGTATCAGTCCTCGGGTCATTGTGCAACACAGTTCTTGGATCAACCTTTGAGTCTTCGTCTCCCTGAATTGATACCGAGTTTCGATCAGCTTGATGCTCAGGTTTCATCGCTCCATCTGAATGCAATCGAACATCCAGCGGGAGCCATCGTTTCCTTTGATGGTCTCAGTCTCCATAGGGCAGTTCATGCCGCTACATTTGGCTGGAGACTTTGGATCAGATGTACGGAGACGGATGTTGAGATTCACCCCAACGAGTCAATTTTGGAATGTTATGGGACAGTTTTTCAGTGTCGAAAATAAGTCTATGAAATTCACGTAATCGATTTTGGCCCTTGGCGAAAGCTAAAGGCCTTTTTTATTAAGCGAGTAAAATAAAACCGTCTCATTCGAGACGGTGGAGGCTAACTTCGCTTGGGTTTTACTGGAGTGATATTCTCTGGAACTTTCCTTCTTGGGGCCCCCCAATTTTCCATTAAGCGAACACAGACGCCTGCGATCTTACGAGCTGCCTCCAGATCGGCTGGATTTACTTTCGTCCCAGCTACTAAATTATCTTGAGTGATATACCAGCCGTCATCCGCTAGTTGAAGTAGCTTCTTAATAACACGCATTTCGTCGCTCGGGGGTAAAGATGGATCCTGGGGCCATTTGGTATCCTGGAATTTTCTTTCCCCATCTATCAGTTCGTAAACTTTCTTTCGACTTAGTTTCGACATTATTTCACCTCCTTAAAACTTAAAAGGGCTCAAAAACTTTTTCCATGGTAGCAGTTTTGCAATAGAAGATCAATTTATCTTTACAGAATGGTCAAAAAGTGTTAGCTTGGACTCGGAATATTTTTTGTTTTTTTAAAATCAAAGGAGGAGCTGCATGTGGTCAATTTCTGAGACTGTAAATAATGTACGGATTACTAAGAAGTGCGCCAGGGAACTATTTAAGGCACAGGACTATGAGGAAGAACTCTGGAGTAGTCTTGAGTACGTTACATCTGAAGGTAACCTTTACTTCAATCCAGATCACAATGAGCACATGGATTATCTTGGTACTCATGATAATATGACTGAAATTCTGAAGAGGCATAAAGTTAAGGGTGATATCTGTTTTGGTAGTCTGGAAGGAGATGACGAGGGCTCATTCTGGGGTTACCGTTTTGATGGGAAGGGCGGCATGGTTAAGCTGTCGGGTGAAGTCGTCTATACTGAAGTCGAGAAGACGGGACAAGGAGGATGATCTTTTTGATCAAAGTAAAGATTCAGTGGGTTACTTATACAGAGGGGAAAATTCTAGAACCTTATGTTCAAGCTTTGCAAAAAAGAAATATGTTAGAAATTGCTGGGCCCGTACCATTCGAGCTGGCTGAAAATCTTGTGATGCCTCGAATCGAATACGATAATGGCGACGGTATTCGGCGGCGTGAGGAAGGATTATTCAATTGCACTGAGGTGTTGCAAAAACTTCTGAGCATAAAAAAATCCAAGGTGTGGAGCCGGCGCGAAATTATTGAGATGTGGCCGCAGGCTGCCGGAGAGCTTAGGGGTTTCAAGAGGGCTCTTGAGGTGAGGGCAGGCATTACGGCATCTCAACTGGATATGGCTCTGCAGCTTGCCGAAAAAGAGTTCAAGCGGCTGTTGGGGAGGTCAAAAACACCAAAAGAATAAAGTTATCGAAAATAGAAACAGGGTCCCCAGTGTTACACAACACTGGTTTTTTCTTTTCATCACTTTACGGAATTATCGGGAACTGTTAGTTTGGGGGAGGACTAGGACATTGATTAATTGAAATTCAAAGGAGGTGTCAGATGTCGTATCCAAAGAACCTTATTCTGGTTGGAGCCGGGGAGCTTACTAGAGCGGGGAAGGTTCCAAAAAGGGCGGCTCTTTGTTTAAGCGCTCTGGCCAAAATTATTTACGAGTGCGTGTCACTTGAGAGAACTCGCATAGTTTGCGGTCCAGATGTAGCCTCTATAACCTCGGCTTCGATTATTAGAGGTGAGATTACACGTTTTTCTATGGCTGAAACATTTCCTAATTCTGATCTCATAAACATCGTAATTGACCATAATATTTTGTTGGGTACAGATTATTGTGCTAGGGGTGATGAGTTTGATGGCGAGGCTTACAGAAATCGTCTTTTCCTCTCTCAACAAATTGTTGCTTATGTTGAGAAGACTTGCGGCGAGCACAAATTGGATACAGTTATCTTGGTAACCCATCCATTTCAGGCACTTGTTACACAAGAGAGATATGCGGCCGTTGCCCTAGAAGATGGCGGGCAAAAGACTTATGGTCAAGTTGGCCCGGGTGAGGGAATCTGGATGCATAAACTTATTGGGACTATTATGGCAGTTCATCTTCATGACAAAATTCCAGCTCTAAGAAAGACGGGGCCGGATAAACGGGACGAACACAGGTTTTGTTAGCCAAGTAATTAAAACAAACATAAGCACCCGCTGGCTTCACTCCGGCTTCACGATCGAAAGCATCACTTTCGTCGTCTACAACGACGAGATGACCAAGATGCTCCTCGAAGGCATAAGGCCAAAAGCCTAGGGCGCAAGCTCGCCACCGTGTGAACCACGGTGGTTTTTTGTTATGATATAAGGAGGTTAGAAATTATTAATATTATTTTTTTATGAATTATATAATTAATTATTGGGGAGTTTTGGCATCGGCCGTAGCAAGTATGGTGATAGGATCCATTTGGTATGGTCCGCTGTTTGGAAAATTATTTATGCGTGAGATGGGCATGGACAAGTGGACTTCAGAGCAACAGGATGCGATGAAGAAGTCGATGGGTATTTCTTACCTTGGCCAGTTTATTGCTAGCTGTGTAATGTTCTTTGTGCTCGACTGGTATATTGTTACTAGTTTACACACAGGAGTTTATGGTGGCGTGGCGAATGCCTTTGGTCTTTGGTTAGGTTTTGTAGTCCCAGTTAAATTGGGTGACTTTATTTGGGGTGGGAAGAAGACACTTTTCTGGCTTAGCATCGGCAACATGCTACTTACCCTACTAGTAGCCGGAGCTATATTGGGGATGTGGCGGTAGGGGTGATATAATTCATCCATGGAGATTTCTGCAACCCAAAACGAAATTCCCCTCAAAAATTTTGGATGGCTCGATATCCCAAAGTCGATCTGGTATTTTCTTGGGCCGGACAAGGCGAAGTGGGCCTTTTTTAATATCACACTTTTTTCAGTTTTCTTTTATGACTTTGTTCCGCCGATGCTCGTTGGTCGAATGATCGACTTTTTTACGAATTATCACGCCGGAGATTCACTTCGAATATTTTATTATTACGCGATCTTTTTGGGCGTGGCTCATGCCATTATTTCTCTGATTAGATTGACTTGTAAGGGAAGACTTTCTCGAATTGGTATTAGCGCCAAGACGAGAGCAAGGATTCAGGGGTTTGATAATCTCATAAATTTGCCATTACACTGGCATGCAAAGGAAAATACCGGTAATAAAATTGAGCGCGTATTCACGGGTAGCCAAGCCATTAGAGAGTGGTCATTCTTTTCGGGCAATAGCGTCTTTCCAATCACTGTTTCATTTGTGGGAGTACTAACTATTTTTCTTTTTTTAAATCCGACTTTCTTTATCTTTATGGTTGTCTACGAAATGTTTTTCTATTTAACTCAACGTTATTATAATGGCCGAATAGCGGAGATGAATGACCAGTTTAATAAATCTAATCAGGCCGCGAGCGGTTCGTATATGGAAAGCACCGGCAACCTTTTGTCGATTAAGGCCATGGGGTCTGAAAAAAATATTTCTAAAAGGGTTAAGGAGACAGAGGAAACAGCTCAGGATCTGCAGCATATTATTTCTGACCTTGGAATACAAAAATGGAAATCATTCCAGGTCTTAAACGGTTTTGCCTTTACTGTTTTCTTTATTTTGATTAGTCGACAGATGTTGATCGGCGCAATGACAGTCGGTTCGATTTTGGTGTACTACACGTATTTCAGTAAGCTTCGCGATGCATCATATGACGCTAATGACGCCACTACCAAGGCCATTGGCCTTAAATCTGATCTGGCCAACATGATGCCAATATTTTTGGAAGAGACGGGTGTGCGATCTGGAACCCAAAAGTTTCCGAAGAAGTGGGACAAAATTGAGATTGTTGACGGAAGTTTTGCGTATCCTTCAGGGCACAAAGCCTTGGATAAAATTAATTTAACTTTGTCTAAAAATGAGAAGTTGGGCGTTGCGGGGGCATCGGGTAGCGGCAAGTCGACTTTGGTAAAAATTTTACTTGGACTTTATGAGCTCGAGAGTGGTCAGTTTAGAGTTGGAGACAAGAACTATTACGATATAATTCATGAGGACTTGATCAAGAATATTGCAGTGGTTTTGCAAGAGACAGAACTTTTTAATCTTTCCTTGCGCGACAACATTACTGGTCTAAAAAATGTTGATCCCGACTTGCTCGATAAGGCTATTGAAGTTTCGCAGCTTGGAGCGGTGCTGAAGAAGTTGCCGGATGGTTTAAATACACTTGTCGGCGAGAAGGGATACAAGTTATCTGGTGGCGAAAGACAGAGGCTCGGTATTGCTCGCGCGGTTTGCAAA
>JACQCW010000094.1 GCA_016201425.1 Candidatus Vogelbacteria bacterium
AAAAACTTTTTTTAGCGCGGCAATAATCTCTTCTCTCATAACTTCCCCCTCAGGAAAGAGTCTAGGAATGAACAGCCATCACCAAAATCCTTACTTCTTTCCATTAGTTCAATTGTGTGTTTGTTAATGTCGATAATTGTGCCCCTCGCAAAATCGTACTCGTAAAAAAAGAGGTGTCCATCGTAAGATAGGAAGCGTTCTATTTTTCTAAAACTAAAAAGATGCTTCTTCGAATCAAACTCTTCGGGAAATTCCTCTTTTAAAAAAGTGCCGAGTAAAGAGTTCAATTCCAACTTTGACTTACATTTCTGGGCTAGCTTCTTTACAACACTTAAAGAAAGATTGAGGTGGCACTCAACAAGCTGTCTTTTTGAGTCATAGTTTTTGGGATACTTTCTCACAACCCCCTCTTCAGTCAAACCGCAATGAATACAATCGGGTGCCGTAAAACTGTCTTTGCCACAAAAGTCGCAGTACCACTCATCCATCTCTGAGGTGAGATCCTTATGCCAGACATGTGGTGGACAGACATTAATCGCCTTGTATACCCCCGGAGAAGTCTCCTTATACTTAACAACGTACTTACTCTTTTTAGCTTTTGTCATAATAAACCTCTCTGCCTAAGGCAGATCTACCGTAGGTAGACTTTCTGTTAAAGAACAATACTGACATATCATACACAGCAAGACGCCTCGAAACAAGATACCCTTATTCACTTTTTTATTCAATAAGTCTATAAAGAAGTTCTTGAACAGCCTCAACAACACCAGCATGCGCAAGATCTAAAAAATCTGCTCCACGTTCAAACCAATCAACGGTTCTCACTTGGTCAACAAGGAGATATCCCTTTATCTTTTTTGTTATAACTTCTACTTCAAATGGATATCCCTTTCTTACACTCGTAATCGGGCACACAAGTGCCAAACCAGATTTCTGGTTGTATTCTTTCTTAGAAACGACAAACGCCGGCCTTCTGCCAGACTGCTCATGCCCTCTTCTTGGATCGAAATCAAGCCAGACCAAATCTCCCTGATCAGGAATATATTTTTTGGCTACCATACTTCGGCGCCCTTCTTACCTGCCCAATCAACTAAATCATGCTTATTCTCTACAGTGATCTGATCTACGAGGTCACCAAGCGACCTTTTTACTGAAACGACCGGCTTCACGATTATGTTTTTATCTCTAGCAAATATATCAATCGTACTACCATCAAACAATCCAAATTTGTCCACAATTTCCCTTGGCAGTCTAAACGCCAAACTGTTACCCCACTTTTTTACTTTTGTTGTCATATTAATTTACTTAGATTATGTGTATACATAGTATATACTATACTCTATATTTAGCAAATGCTATCATTACATATGCTATACCAGTTATACATTCTCGGACTTGTCGGTACGTTTGCCTTCTCAATCTTCGGCGCGTATCAAGGTATCAAAAAGGGGTTCGATCTTTTTGGTATTTTTGTCTCATCGTTTTTAACCTCCATTGGTGGTGGAACTATCGTGAGTATTATTTTAAATGAGGCGCCGGTGTACTTCCACGATGATAACTATATTTTGACAATCTTAGCCGGTACCCTCTTCGCTATTATTTTTTATAACTTCATTCCCAAACTTACAAAATACATTCTGGTTATAGATGCCGTTGGCCTTTCAACATTTGCTCTTGTTGGCGCCGAAAGAGCTACGGAATCAGGCTTTGGACTAACCGCCACAATATTTTTTGCAACAGTTATGGCGGTCGGTGGTGGTTTGATCCGCGACATTGCAATTGGTGAAGTTCCCCAGATCTTCTTTCGCGATTTCTACGCCTACCCCGCAATTATCCTTGCGGTTATTTACTATTTTTCGGGCAGCTATAGACAAAGTCCGCTCATTATCTATTCCATACTTATCCTCGCTTTTGTTATCCGAATTCTTGCAATATACTTTAAAGTAAATATATGGCGCCCGTGGAACAAAAAGTATGAGCAAAATAAAAAAACATAAATATATATTCGTTTGCGGAGGAGTAATGTCTGGAGTTGGAAAAGGCATCACAACATCGTCGATTGCATTAATTTTAAAGAGCAAAGGCTTTAAGGTTAACCCGATCAAGATCGATCCGTATCTGAATGTCGACGCCGGCACAATGAATCCCGGAGAACATGGTGAAGTTTTTGTTTTAGAATCTGGTCTTGAATGCGACCAAGACATGGGCAACTACGAAAGATTCCTTGGTTGCGCTCTCCCCCGCGAGAACTATATGACCAACGGAATGGTATTGAAACATGTGATCGACAAAGAGCGCGCACTCGGTTACGGAGGCAAGTGCGTTGAACCAATGTACCATGTGACAGAAGAGGTCATTAGAAGAATCGAGGTCTCGCGAGAACTCACAAAATCGGACATTTCAATAATCGAGATTGGCGGTACTGTCGGCGAATATCAAAACTCACTTTTCATCGAGGCGGCCAGACTGGTGAAGATTAAACACTCTGGAGACGTGGCCTTCGTAATGGTTAGTTATCTACCGATCCCAAGCGTCATTGGTGAGATGAAGACCAAACCAACACAAGCGGCCATCCGAACTCTAAATTCGCACGGTGTGCACCCTGACATTATTATCGGCAGAAGTTCGAAACCAATCGACCAAAAACGAAAAGAGAAGATCGCGGAAGCAAGTGGAATTCCGGTAGAACATATAATCTCAGCGCCCGACATTGAATCTATTTACGAAGTACCGCTGAACTTTGAGAAGGACGATCTTGGCAACACACTCCTCACTATCTTGGGGGTAAAATATCGCGCGTCAAAAAAGCGAAACTTAAACGAGTGGCGCACAATGTTTAATCGAATGAAGAACGCCACAACGCCAGTAAATATCGGCATTGTCGGTAAATACTTTAAGACAGGCGACTTCGTGCTACGCGACGTCTACATTTCAATAATCGAATCACTTAAGCATGCCGCCGGAGTTGTTGGAGCGAAGATAAATATTGACTGGATAGATTCAACAGATTTTGAGGAAGGTGGAGATGGAAGCCTATCTGATTTGGCGAAGTATAACGGAATACTCATACCTGGAGGATTCGGCGGACGCGGAGTCGAGGGCAAAATCAAAACAATTCAATATCTTCGCGAGAACAAGATCCCCTTCTTCGGTATTTGTTATGGAATGCAATTGGCGGTCATAGAATATGCACGAAATATTTTGGAGCTCTCAGGCGCAAACACTAAAGAGGTAGACAAATCTACGCCATATCCCGTAATTGACATTATGCCTGAGCAAATAAAAAACTTGGATAGTAAACAATATGGTGGCACGATGCGCTTAGGAGTTTACAAAGCTGTACTTGAACCACGAACATTAGCACAGAGATTATATAATCAAGGCATAATTAAGGAGAGACATCGACACCGCTACGAAGTTAATCCAACATATATTGAACAACTGGAAAAATCAGGACTAATCTTCCCTGGCAAATCTCCGAACGGCCAGCTAATGGAACTGATCGAACTCCCACAAGATGTTCACCCCTTCTTCATCGGTACACAATTCCATCCTGAGTTCACCGGCAACCCAATTAAACCGCATCCACTTTTTGTGGGCTTTGTGAAGGCAGCGAAAGATAGAGGCTTGCAAAAAGATAAATAACTGTTAGAACTTAGAGTAGTTATTGCTCTTTGAAATTGGCCGTAAAAAACGTAGAGGAGAAAAATGCCCAGACCAAATGTTGCTGGTATTGATTTTGGTTCTTCATGCACAAAGTTCGTATGGCAGAGAGATCCGGATCACTATGGTAATGCCGGACTTGATAGGTTAATCTTTAGCTCTACCGCAGATAAGACGATAGAAGAAATAGTTGTCGATCTACAAAAATCAAACGTTACTATGGCCGTGGCTACTGGTATCAATATCGATAATGAGACGAACCTCAATAAATTACTCGGCTGGAGAACGACCATTGTTAGACCAACAGGTGATCATATTGATTCCGAAATTAGTCTTCAAGCCCATGGTGCTATAGAACTACTGAACCAGGTTGGACCTTCTAAGTTTAGAAATTTTTTATTGGTATCGATCGGCACAGGCACATCGTACACATTCGTTGATTGGAATGGCTCTTGGGCGACCAAAGATTTCGGAAAGGTTGAAAGATTTCCACTAGGCAATGCCGTCGGAGGAGGATTCATCAAGGGTGTACTTGAACTAGCAGGCGCTGGAATAAAAACTGAGCATATTCATTCAACACTGCTAGACGTAATTTTAGATATCAAGATAAAAGATCTCGACTCAAGCTTCGCAGGAACACCAATGGGAGAACTCCCGGTGGCGTATCTTGGTAACGCGAAGCACGACTCAAACAAACAGGATATCATGCAGGCAGTAACAAACTGTGTGGCAACTACCATCTTCCGGGATATTTTGCT
>JACQCW010000097.1 GCA_016201425.1 Candidatus Vogelbacteria bacterium
CGCGCCGCCAGGATGCGCCAGAAGTTTATGACATGGCGACAGTCGCCTACGTTGTCCGGTCTGAGTTTGTCCTGACTCATAACGCTGCCTTTGAAGGACGAGTTCGGGCTGTGCATGTACCAGCGGAGAGAGCCATCGATATCGACACACTATTGGATTTCAAAATTGCCGAATATCTTTTGAATGCGAGAGAACAATGACCACGATTCAAAAACTCATGAACCTGAAAGGCCGCCGCGTCTTGATTACCGGCGCCACCGGTGGCCTGGGCAGGGTCATGGCGGATACCCTGGCTGAACTCGGAGCTGATTTAGTGCTGATCGACCGGCCAGGTACGGATTTCCGGAACCTCGCAGAAACTTTGATCCAACGCTGGAAAATCAATATTCAATATCGACACTGTGATCTGGAACAACAGGAACAGCGCACTGAATTGATGGATTGGCTCAAGAGTAGCGGCGAATGCCTGAACGTTCTTATTAATAACGCGGCTTTTGTCGGCACATCGGAATTACAAGGTTGGGCGGCTCCTTTCGAAAAGCAAACAGTTGATACTTGGCGACGTGCACTGGAAGTCAATATCACGGCGGTGTTTGATCTTTGCCAGGGTCTGGCTCCCATGCTCAAGACCTCCCAGGGCGCCAGCATAATCAATATTGCCTCGATATACGGAGAATACGGCCCCGACTGGAACCTGTACGCTGGGACAAGCATGAGCAATCCAGCGGCATACGGGGTATCAAAAGGAGGCCTTATCCAGTTTACCCGTTGGTTGGCCACAACCATTGCTCCCCAGGTGCGCGTCAATACCATATCACCAGGTGGTGTTTTCAGGAATCAGCCTGAAGTATTCGTGACACGATATAAGGCCAGAACACCATTGGGACGCATGGCGACCGAAGATGACTTGCGTGGGGTTGTTGCCTATCTGGCCAGCGACCTTTCGCAATATGTCACTGGGCAAAACATTCTGATAGATGGCGGTTGGTCTGCATGGTAGGCAGTAGGACCTATATAAGTCGCGATGGGTGGAATGAAGCATCAGAACGCGAATTCTTTGCGATTAGGAACAGACGAGAGATATAAAGGTTGATATCCGGAAATAAGCATGGCTTCAGAATGATAAAACGAACTATCCCGGACAAAGTAATCAGCGGGTTTAATGCCATACGGTACAAAGTTATTGAACCGATTCTGTTAGCCTATTATCGGTTGAAGCACTTAAATTCGTACGAAGACAAAAAAGATAGCCCTCTGATATCCATCACGATTCCTACCTACGATAGGGGGAAATTATTAGTTGATAGAACGCTGCCATCGATATTTTCCCAAACCTATCAAAATTTTGAAATTATCATTGTAGGAGATTGTTGTCCCGGCGATACCCCGGAAATTCTGAGCCGTGTGAAGGATCCAAGAGTCAAGTTCATTAACCTGCCGAAACGCACAAAATACCCCGCCGACCCCACCTTGCGATGGTTTATTTCCGGTGTAGACCCGAGTAATCACGCATTGGAGATTGCGCAAGGGAAATGGATCTCTTACTTCGACGATGACGACATTATGGCGCCTGATTATCTAGAAAGTCTTTTGCGGTTTGCGCAGGAAGGTAATTATGAATTTGTTGCGGGCCTATATGAAGAGGAGCGCGACGGTGTCAGGTCTGTAAGAGGGCAGCGGACTAATGCAGAGCCCGAATTTGGCGGCCACAGCACCTGGTTGTACCGGGCCTATTTACGTTTTTTTAAATACAACATTAACAGTTGGCGAAAATCCTATAACTGCCCTCAGGATATCGATTTGCAGTTGCGCATGATGAGCGCTGGTGTCCAGATGGAAGGGCTGAACAAGATCGTATCTTATGTTCGTCCGCGCCCAGGCTTAAAGACGGTTGGTCTCGCAGCAAGATTGGTAGGCGAATAGAAAAGCTAAGAGCATGAAAAGCAATTTTATTGTTTCTGTATACCGAAAGAACTGGATCAATGGGGCAAAACGCCTTTTTTTGGCGGAGCCGTATGTGCATCATGTATTGGAAAAGAATGGAGAACTGCAAAGCTATGATGAAATCCAGTTGGCGCCCTATTTCCGTAAAAATAGGGAAGAGTTGATTCGTGATCATAATTTTGTGGACCAAAAATATCAGAAATATGTCCCTATATTAGCGAGTCGATTAAATAAAATTCATAATACGAATTATGACGATTTTTTTTGGAAAAAATGTCTGGCACTTGGCTTGATCAGATATATCACTTTATTTTATCAAACGTACCAAGTGTGCGAATCATGTTTCTCCATTGAAATGCACGATTGCCGCGTACTCTCTGAGAGATCCTACCATATCTCCAATGACTTCGACGAACACCGGGATTTCTTCCAGTGCACGGCATATGGCCAGGAACAGATATTCAGCATTTACATGAGTATCTTCCATCCTGATCGTTTTGAATCGGTTGATGATAAATTTAGCTGGCCAATTCTTCCAATGCCCAATAGTGATAAAAGGATTTCGTTTCTTGGGCGAATCGTACGAAAGCTATCAACCACGAAGCCAGCAAAAATTGTGGCGCGTATCGCGAGTAAAATATATAGGCTTCGTACTCCAAGAGTAGGGATAATTGAATCCTACTTTTCAATAGAACATCTCAACGACCTCATCATGAAGAGCAATGGGCTTATTCAGCCCATAGCGCTAAACCGTAATTTTAGTTTCGATTCGGATGTGAGTTGGGATAATAGAGAACTGATCTCTCAGACGAGCAGTGATTTTGACAGGTTCGACCGCTTTTTTTTTGCGTCCTTGAAATATTGCCTGCCAAAGGTGTTCATTGAAGAGTTCACACAGGTGTACACTCATTATGATAAATATTTCAAGCGGTTTAGGAAACTAAAATTCGTCGTAAACGAATCATGGATCGGATTTGCCTACGCAGCATTTGCTATGGCGATTCTTCAAAAGCAGGGAACCAAACATATCTACAACGAGCATAATTTCTTATCGCATCAATTCTTATGTAATAACCATAAATATATTATTTCTCTAGTGGATAAGTTCGTAACGCTTGGGTGGCACGATCAGTCAATTGCCAATTTAGTAAGGGGAGGGTCACTTCGCGAGTGGTTAGCGGACGCAGAATACCCTAAGGAATATGAAATTCTTTTTGTCAGCGGTCAACCAGCGGTGAAGGCGCCAGAATTTAATGCTTCCTATGGTGATTTTGGAGCATTTAATGCCCAGAGACATCTGAAATTCGATTTAGAATTCTTTTCAGCGCTAAAACGATCGACAATCCGGACTGTAGTGTATAGAGGCTATCCAGTTGATGACTTTGTGGTCGCACATGTGCAGCCTCCAATGTACGCATATGATCAGGAATATGTTCTTAAAGAGTATGTGAAGGAATTCAAACTGATTGATAACCATCATCGCTCTGCGAAAGAGTTGATGCAGCAATCCAGGCTTATTGTCATTGATTATCTAAGTACGTCTTATATTGAATCCATGCTGGCTGATATTCCTACCATTTTCTTTTGGAATGAAGAAATATGCCCATTGGGAGAGGATCAAATGGATTTTTACAAATCTCTTATCGAGGTTGGAATCTGTCAAACGAACCCGGTTCGTGGTGCTCAGTTTATCGAAAGCATAAAAAATAGCCCTGAGAAATGGTGGCAACTGAAACCAGTTCAGGATGCCAAGAATAATTTCTTGGATAATAATTTTGGTGATCCAATCAAGCTAAAGAATCAGCTACTCAACCTAGCTGACGAATCAGTATATATTCTAGCGACATGATTCTAACCGAGATTTCGTTAGAAATGTTTTAGATCCCCGCTTCCGAAAAATAAATAGGGTAACCGACCAAGTGTAGGAGGCAGGGCCGCTGTGTGACTTCCTTTGTGAAAGTGTGAGGATACTATCCTCTGCCTCAGCTTTGAAGTTTTTCCTATATATCTGGATATGCGACAGAAAACCAGGAAGTGTGATACCAACTAATAACCTTGGATAATCTTATGAATTTTACCACGCACTCTAAAAATAGATTGCCAGCCACGGTAGATGCAAAAGAATTAATTAATGAGCTGCAGAATGATTTTCGTGAGTTCTCCAATGTCAGCGATACTTTCCAGGGTGAAAAACGATGGTTGGATAATATTAAGCGCCTTAGTGAGCTAGTAAGTACAGAAGACCCAAGACATTTTTTACAATGGGATGTGATAAAAAGAACCATGGAGGTTGGAAATGCTGACTTCGTGGGGACTGAGTTAAGTTTCCTAAGAAATGGCACAGATTGGAATCGCTGGCAACAAGCAATCCGTGAAGTTTCAGTTGGTGACCCGACTCTTTCTGCTATATATCCAGCCAGTAGTGGAAATCTAATACATCACGCTTATCATATTGCGCAATTTGAGGGCAGGACTGGTATCGACATTAGGAGTTTCGATTATATTTTTGAATTTGGCGGTGGGTATGGTGGTATGTATAGGTTAATACATAATTTAGGTTTTGAAGGGAAATATGTGATATTTGATTTTCCTGCCTTTGCTGCGTTACAACGATACTTTATTAAATCCATTGGATTAAAATCTCATACTGTGGAATCTTTTAAACTAGACACAAGCGGGGTCATTTGTGTATCCGACTTTCAGGAGTTGAAAAATATTCTTTCAGAATTCCTGCCTAACGCCTTATTTATCGCGACATGGTCACTTAGTGAGTGTCCAATTGATTTTAGACTAAAAATATTATCATTGCTCGATCAGTTCAGGGCATATCTTGTTGCTTATCAAGGCAGATTTGAAGGGCAAGATAACATACAGTTTTTCGATTCCTGGAAGAAGAGCAGGCAGCAATACGATTGGCATAATTATAAAATTGATCATATCCCTAACGATTATTATTTTAACAATTATTATTTAATCGCACAGCGAACGCTGTAATTCCTTGACAGAACTTCTGA
>JACQCW010000006.1 GCA_016201425.1 Candidatus Vogelbacteria bacterium
AGGATTATAGTATTGAGACATGTGGATTAAGTATACATGATATAATAATTCCATGAAAATAATGCTCTATACTTTAATAGCGCTAGCAATCTTAGACATCTTTTATTACAGATTCACCCGTGTATCTTTTGATAATTATCGGGGTAAAGCAAATAACCTCTACTGCAAACTAGTCGCTTCAAAAGACCTACCAACTAGCCCGGTGATTTTTGTCCCAGGCATAAAGGGTTCAGTGCTAGAGCAAAATGGTGAAACTGTCTGGTTAACAGTACAAGAGGCACTGTTTGGAAATAAACAACTTGATTATCAGATAAACGATAGTGTGAAAGTCACGGGAATTCTCACTCGAATAGGAGTGGTGCCCTACTTACTTGAATATAGTTCGTATCAAAATATTGCAGCCCAACTGGCCTGTTCGCCACAATCTTATTTCTTTTACTACGATTGGCGCGATTACCCTGATACAAATTCTCAAGAGTTCGGTAAATTAGTTGAGAGAGTAATCAAAGAAACCGGCAAAAAACCGTCTGTTGTGGCTCATAGCATGGGAGGATAAATCGCACACGGTTATATCAAAGAGCATCCTGAAAATATTAATAGAATTGTATATGTAAGCGTCCCCTTCCAGCCTGGCGTCGGGTACTTCGATGATGTCAACGATGGTGTCCCTGTAGGGCTTAATAACAGTATCAACTCCAAAGAGACACTCTTCACACAACCAGCAACCTACTTGCTTATGCCACACAAAGGATCAAATAAATATGCAGGCAAAGAACTAATGAACGCGGAAATATGGAAGGAAAACAAATTCTCAGTTTTTAAAAATAAAAATTTTGCTGCATATAACTTGCAAGATTTCCAATACAAATTAGACAGGGTCGCCGAATATCACAAACTACTAGATACACCCAAAGAGTTAGACAATCCGTTCTTGTTTGTCGTCGGCAAATGCTATTCAACTGTTTTAACAATAGACAAGGATGGCGTGAGACATTACACACCGGGCGACGGCCGAGTTTCTGAAGTTAGTTCATATCCGTTAGATATTTTACCCAACAAAAAAATAGAGGTTGCCTGCCAAAAACATGACAACCAACTGAACGATCCAGCAATTATCAACAAAATATTCGAGTTTCTAAAGTAGTTAATCCCTCAAATAAAAACACCCACTGCCTAGTGGGTGTAGCTAATTTCTGTTCAAAAATTCCTTGAGGCGATCCAAAGCAACTCTTCGATGGCTCACAACATTCTTCTCCTCTGGCGACATCTCCGCATAACTCTTGTCGTGACCATCAGGCTTGAAAATTGGATCCCATCCAAAACCACTCTTGGCACGCGGTGGGACTATAGATCCTTGAACTATGCCCTCAAAAAAGTATATTTCGGACTCACTCTTTGCATATCCCAGCATGCAAACAGCGCGAGCCCTAAAAGTCCCAAATCTCTTGGCAACTTCGTAGATACCTGCCGTCCCCATACTCTCAAGAAACCATTTTATAAGAGGTCCGGGTAATTGGCCCATACACTCGAGAATCAATGAAGTGTCGTCGACGATAATGCCTTCGCTAAAATGATGTGTAGCTTCTCGAAGTTTGACCTCTATAATCTCTCGTGGATCGAGGCTTTGAATCTCTGGCAAATCTATGTCGATCTTTTTGAGATCTGATCCAAGAATACTGCTGGCCTCCCTAAATTTATTTTCGTTTCCAGTGATAAAGTACATAATTTGTCACCTCATTGTATCATCAGTTTTAAGTTTTAAAAAATCCCTCGGTCAGCCAGAGCCAACCGAGGGAATAAACTACTCTAGATTACTGATTCTCTACTTATTGAGTGACAACTGGGGTAGCAGCCACTGCCTTGTGCGCCGTAGAGGTAGAAATCCCCAATTCAAGGCCAAGATCCTTGGCGGCCTTCACCGACAAGAGCTCAATCATGTTCTGTAGGGCACCAGCACCCTGCCCACCAGGAGATGCTCCGCCCATGCTGATAACCGGAACCCAGCTCTGCTTGCCAAGGTTCTCATAAGCCTTGCCCATGACCTCCTTCCAAGCATCAAGTCGAAGACCCAAAGCACCGTCAGCGTTCAACTCAAGCTCCCGCCTCTTGGCATTACCTTCTCCAAGCAAAATCTGTTCGGAACGAGTGAAGTCTGCAGCCTTCTTGCCAAGTTCTGCAACCTGCATCCTCTTCTCAGCGTCAAGCTTTGCAACATCCTTCTCGCGCTGGGCCTTCACAAGCGCGACGTCCTTCTCCTGCTGAGCCTTGACCAAGGCAACTTCCTTCTCTTGATCAGCCACCAGCTTGGCAACAGCCTTGTTCTGTTCAGCCTGAGTTACGAACTTAGCCTTCTCGACCTCCTGCTCCCACTTTGCCTTTGCAGCATTAGCTCGACCTTGGCTTTCAACCGTAATTGCGTCTTGCACAGCCTTCTTGGCTGCGGCTAGTGATGTCTGAATGGACATTAAGGATTCCTGCTGCTGAGCAATCTGCTTTTCAACAATCTCAGAATAAGTGACATCATTGATGGTGAAGTTAGAAATCGTGATGGAGAAGTCCTCAATCGGAGACTTTTCCCTAACCTCTGCCTTACCAGATTCACCCTTCGAAATCTTGGTGACGGTTACCATCTTCTTTTGACCAGAGATCAAATCAGTCTGCTCAACATCTTCGGTCTTGGTCTTCCAAATACCTTCCTTGGCTTGACCTTCAATGTCAGAAATCAATTCACTACGCCGCTCTGCGTAAGATTCCTTCGAAGACATCAAGGGGCCGGTAAAGTAGACCGACTTCTCAACAACGGTTCGAATAAGCTGCTGATCAATCGCGGCCTGAGAACCATAGGTCTGATGAATCTTGAAAATAGTGACCTTATCTAGCGGTAGATCGTAGCGAAGTGACCCGCTAATCTGAGCGTGGCCACCATCATTGAACTTAACACCGACAGATTGATCTTTCGATTGTCCTTGATCCTCAAATTTTGAGAACCAATACTGCGTCGACTTGTGATACGTCGTTACGCTTCCGAACAACTGCAACTTCGGACCTGGCTCGATCCACACGTCCATATTACCCATCAGAGACTGATAAACAACAATGTCCTTCGGCGACACAATGTGAATGACATTGGATGCTCCATAGAGCAGTGCAATCAAAATAATTCCACAAACCACCAAAGTACTTACGGCCTTAGTGTTCATTCGAATTCTCCTTGGTCTCAACCACTCGTCGAGATCCTAAATTCAAAAATTAGGAGGGCAAAAACAATTGAACAGCTCAGTTCTTCACCTTGCCGTTCTTCTCCTTTCTCTTATCTTCAAGAGCAGTTAGCTCATCGTTCTGAATATCTTTAATCATCTGTTCGTGATGATGACGCTGTCTTTCCTCAAGCTGAATACGCAACCTACTTGCCTTGTCTTCCTCCTCAAGTATCGCGAGCTCAAGTACAGCTCGTTCAGCATCAAGCTTTGCTAGCCTCAACCTTTCCTCCGGGCTTATGCCCTTCTTCAGTGCTGGAATAATGATCTTTTTTCCATCCAGGTCGGCCATTACTATAGGACACATGTTTTTAATAGTCAATACTTGCCATGGTAGTATATTTAATGTATTATTTATAGAAATTATGGAAGACGTTACACACGAAAAATTACTCGAAACAGAGATCGCAAAACGAACCGAGGCCATCAATGATGCCTTTTTGCGCGAAAAGAAGGCCGGTGCAATCGAAGTAATTAGCACAACCGAGCGAAATGATCGCATCGAAAATATGCTAGCAGAGATACCACGTGAGGAACTACGAGAGGAGGTGCGTGATCAGATCCAGGTAATTCTTGAAAGTAACCGTGACGAAAAAACCAAAGTAAGATTGGCTGAAAAGGCCTGCAAGCACGTTTTGATGTCGTATATGGACAGTAGAGACTACCTAGGAATGCCCAACCGCGAATTCGTTGAGTATAAAATTTTCCGCACCATTAGCGAATCAATCGAAAAGAAACAACTGGATCCTAAAGATCTATATAAAGTTGCGAGAATCAACTTTGACTTAAACGGTCTCAAGACAATGAACGACGTGGGTGGCCACTCGAGAGGTAACATTGGGCTACTTATTTTTGGAGGAATTATTCGAGAAGGAAAAACGGCATTATGGCTAAAAAAACAGGGTATAGAAATCGCGCCATCGGCAGAAGGCGGGGATGAATTTGGTTTGGTCATCTATGGCAACAAAGACTTGCGCCCATTACTTCCTGAGATCGAAAAGCGCTTTATCGAGGAGGTTTCTTCCACTCGTGATATCCAAACACTCAAGATCACAAAAGAACTAGACGAAAAAACCGGCAAACGAAAAACTAAAATAAAGGCGGGACGCTCAAGTGTTGACGATATTATTCGTTTTGATGATCCGGCAGATATCCAGAAGATGAAAGATATGGGTATTATAGACGACAAAGAAAAGAAACTGCCCGAAGATTTTAAATTCCAGCTTGGTACAAGTATCGGTTCAACGACATTCGGCGAAGCACTCGGTGCGGCTAACCTAGACGGAGTTAAAAGTTATGCCGACACAATGAAGCGAGTGATCAATCAGATGTTTTTGATTGCTGACAGAAGAGCCATTATCAATAAGGACGAGGGTAAAAAACGGCTCGAAACCGAAAACCCGACGCTCTTTAGAATGTACAATAGGGTTAGCAAAGAAGTCGTAGAACTAAATAAACAACTAATTAGTCTTGCCAAAACAATTGAGCAACTAACGGCCATAAATGTAGAAGAGACAAGAAAGCGTACAGAGGCACAAGAAGAGTTAATAAAACTAAAATCAAAAATTTTGGAACTAGAAATGGGATGGGCTAACTAAGATGTCATATTTTTTATCTCGAATCCCACTTGAACTAGGGGTAATAGTAGAATTAACCGGCGACGAGGCGAGGCACATCCTTCTATCGCGAAGAATCGAGGTTGGAGAAATAATAGAAATTCAGGATCCAAACAATAAACGCTTCGAAGCGGAAGTGATTGATATTGATCGTAAATCGCTCTCGATTCAAGCCATATCCGAAATTAAAACCCCGGAAGAGTCCCCTCTTCGAATAACAGTCTTCCAGGCGCTTATCAAGGAACAACCGCTTGATACTATAATCCAAAAAATTACAGAACTTGGTGTCTATGCACTAACACTTTTTTATTCAGAAAACAGCGTAGAGAGGTACAAAGATATGGGGAAAAAACTGGGCAGATGGCGCAAGATCAGTGAAGAAGCAGCCAAACAATCTGGAAGAGTTCGGCCAGTGCATATAGAATTTGTTAGCGACCAAATCACACTTTTAACCAGACTCGACGAACCAGAAAAAATTTTTATACTAGAACCACTTTCTGGTTCGTCATTCTTAAAATTTAGAGAAAAAAACAAAGATCTATCGAATATTGGCATTTTAGTTGGACCCGAAGGAGGATTCACCGCCATAGAGGTAGAGCAATTTTCAAATCTCCGAAACGCCGCCCCAATCTACCTCGGCCCACGAATCCTCCGCGCCGACACGGCCGCGATCTCCGCATCTGCGATCATACAGTCACTCTGGGGCGATATGTAGCAGTACGTATTGACAAAATAGCCAATTATAGTAGTTTCATAAATAATATCAGATCGACTAGAACTAAAAGCACAAGCCCGTTTGGTAAACAACCAAGCGGTTTTTTAATTTTCAGCATTAATATATACTGGTCTGGTGCAATTGGACGACCTAATAGAAAATTCATTTAGACTTAATCCGCAACAGAAAGAAGCGTTGAAAAAACTCCGGCTTACGATACTGCGAGATCTCCTACTCTACCTCCCCTCTCGATACGGTGACGTAGCAGAAGTTAAACATATCGCTGAATTAAAAACGGGGGAACTGGCGGTGATTTCAGGAAGGGTTCTAAAAAACGAAATCAAAAAAGGATTTCACTCAAAAATTCCAATCGCGGAAGTGACCATCGAAGATGAAACAGGACGCATCAAAGCCGTTTGGTTCCATCAAGCCTACATGGCAAAAAAAGTTTCGGAAGGGAGCCTGGCTAAACTCACTGGCACAGTGGCAGAACGAAAAGGAGCACGATATATCGCGAACGGCGAGCTAGAAGAGGTTGAAGAGATAGAGCTAGCGCACAAGAATTCACTATTTAATAAGAACGAAATCACCAGAACGCCAGTTTACCCCGAATCTCGTGGTGTCACATCTAACTGGTTTCATCATGCAATAAAAAAATTGGTCACGACGGGACTGCACGAAACTATTGTGGACCCAATTGGAGATGAGATACTAACAAAATATCATCTGCCCGGACTAAAAACGGCCATTGTTTGGATACACTTTCCAAGAAGTGACGGCGATGCACTATCCGCCCGCAAACGTTTCTCTTTTGAAGAGATCTTTTTCATCCAATTAGCGCGACAAATTGAGAGAGCATCTTACCGCTCTAATCCCACCTTCAAACTAAACCCTGACCCAATGACCATTGATAATTTCCTAGCGCGCTTTGATTTCAAACCCACCGAAGCACAAACTAGATCCATCAATCAAATACTAAAAGACATGTCATCGAACCAACCAATGACACGACTACTTGAAGGTGACGTTGGTTCAGGAAAAACAGCAGTAGCAGCTACTGTTTCTTATTCAACAATCGTTACCCACCCCGTCAATACAAATGGTAAAAAACAAGATTTCGGCGCCCTCCAAATTGCTTATATGGCACCAACAGAAATATTGGCAAAACAACATTTCGAATCTTTCATACAATATTTTAAACATCTTGGAATAAATATTGGACTTTTAACCGGCAGTGGTTGCTTTAAATTCCCTTCCAAAATAAACCCGGGCAGTTTTACCCCCATATCGAGAGCGCAACTTTTGAAGTGGTGCGCCAACGGCGAAATACCGATCCTAATCGGGACTCATGCGCTCATACAAAAGTCAGTTAAGTTTAAACATCTGGCACTAGTTATTATAGACGAGCAACACAGATTTGGAGTAGAACAAAGGTTTAAAATTGCACGCAAATCTATTGGCACCGTTCCACATCTTTTATCAATGACAGCCACTCCAATCCCAAGAACGTTAGCCCTCACAATTTATGGAGACCTGGATTTGTCTTTACTTGACGAAATGCCGGAGGGGCGAAAACAAGTAATTACGGAGGTTGTTTTAAAAGCTGACAGACAAAGAGTTTACGAAGCAATACGAAGAGAATTAAAGAACGGCCGTCAAGCATACATTATTTGCCCAAGAATTGATGAGCCTGATCCAACTAAAGAGATGGCAATAAACGCCAAGTCCGTAAAGGAAGAAGCGAAAAGATTACAAAAAGATATTTTCCCGGAATTTGAGGTTGGTGTCGTGCATGGTAAGTTAAACCCAAAAGCGAAGGATGCGGTAATGAAAGATTTTTCGGAAGGCAAAATCAATATTTTAGTCGCAACATCTGTCATTGAAGTTGGCGTCAATGTCCCCAACGCCACAATAATAATAATTGAAGGCGCCGAAAGATTTGGCTTAGCACAACTACACCAGTTGCGTGGCCGCGTAATACGTAGTAACCACCAAGCCTACTGTTATGTCTTCAGCGATTCACAATCCGAAAAAACGATGGATCGTCTTAGCGCACTAAAAACCGCAAAAAATGGCTTCGAACTTGCAGAACTTGATCTCCAGCTTCGTGGTATTGGCGAGCTATCCGGCAGCAAACAGTGGGGGATCTCGGATATTGGAATGGAGGCCATAAAAAATTTAAAGATGGTTGAAGCAGCACGGAATGAAGTTGTAGAAATTCTCAAGATCGACCCAGCACTCACAAATCATCAACCTATTTTAGAAAAGCTAAATACAAGACCGAAGCCGACACACTTTGAGTAAATATGATAAAATGTCTCTATGTCCATCCATGTTAAATCAAAATTAAATTACAAAAAGAAATATCTGCAAGTCGCGCTAAACAACACGCTCACAGATGCAATCCAAATCATTAGTGTCTTGCCCTCAAACGACAGAATTATTATTGAGGCTGGCACACCCTTTATCAAGCGCTATGGAGCTTCGGGGATTAGACGCATTCGAGATCTATGGGCAGAAAAAGTTGCTGATCCGTACATTGTCGCAGATCTAAAAACAATGGATAGAGCTGAGACCGAGGTTGATATGGCAGCCGAGGCCGGTGCGTCAGCCGCGATCGCCCTCGGCCATGCACCAGTCGAAACACTTGATTCATTCATAGACGAGTGCGAAAGTCGAAACTTAGATTCCATGATTGACATGATGAATGTAGAATACCCACTCGGCATTTTGTCTCAACTTAAAAACCACCCGTTGTTGTTTTACTTCATCGTGGAGTGGATGAGGAAAAATTTAACAGAGAAAAAATGATCCCACTTCATGAGATAAGAAGAATTAAGGGCAGATATAATATCATGATCTCAATCGCCGGCGGCGACACTGTCCGCGAAGTTCAGAGTTCTGTCTTCAACGATGCTGATATTGTTGTCATCTGGAAGCAAGTCTACAACGGTGCTGATACAACCCTCGAAATCATCAACAACTTTTTGGATCAGGTAAAATAACTATTTCACCTTGTCCTTCATATAGTCTCCCATCGCCTTGACACCCTCCATGAATTCTACAGGCAGAGCGAAGATGACGGTCTTTGATGGATCTGGATTTATTTTTTCGATCGTGGCCAATGTTCGCATCGCCAAGCCTCCCGGCACCTGCGATAATCTCTCAGCGGCCTGAGCCAATTTGTCTGCGGCGGCAAACTCTCCCTCACTTCGTATAATTGTAGCACGCCTCTCTCGCTCAGACTCCGCCTGTTTAGCCATGATCCTCTTCATGTCTGCAGGTAATTCAATATCCTGAATCTTTATGTCTGAAACATCCACTCCCCATGCCTTTGTAGCTAGATCGACAGTATCTTTTATATCTTTTGAAAGCTTATCTCGCTCTGAAAGAAGCGAATCTAACTCTACTCCTCCGATCACATCTCGGAGCGCCGCCTGAGCATATTGGGAAACCGCCAAAGAATAGTTCTGAATTTTCAGTACAGCCACATCGGCCTGCTCAACCTGAAAATAGACAACGGCATTAATACCAACAGGTACGTTGTCTTTTGTTATAACCTCTTGCTGTGGGATATCCACCGTCGTGACTCGCATATCTACCAGCTGTATAGTTTGCACAACTGGCATAATCCAATTTAACCCAGGCTCCTTTGTACCAGTATATTTACCGAGGGTCAATACAATTCCTTTCTCAAACTGGTCAATAATTCGAAGTCCAGAGAAAAGAAGTACCAATGCAAAAATCACAATGACACCAATTGCCAACGATACGCCGGACACAATACCTGATACATAAAGAACATAGGCAATGATCCCCGTATAAATTAAAACTGAAACAAGAGTACTTACCGGATGTGATGATCGATTCATAATAAAAAATTAACTTTTAACTTTGAGCTAATTATAACGCATAACTGCAATACTATTCAATATTCGTTACAGGCCATTGAAATTGTCTCATACACTCTAAACTACAAAATATATTAAATTCCCAAGTCCTCGGGCCTGCCTGGCGGCAGGCAGGTCGGAAAACAGAGTAGATTGTTTAGTTTTAAAGTTTTCCTTAACCAGACATTGAAAATTTAACATATTTCGCAGTTTAAAGTTCACTCAGTCCTGTGAGTAGTTACAAACCACCCTCGACTTAATTGTCGAGGGGATTTTTACATATTACAGTGACCTATTTAATGTGAGTACTCCGACGCTTTAAAGTCCACTGGCCTTGAGCACAGGTTCTGGATGTAGGCCTGAAGGATCTGTGTGCCCAGAGCCAAGGACTTCTCCTTGGGTTCGAAGCGCGTCGCGTACTTGTGTCCATGACGACCCTGGGTTTGATTTAATATAGAGAGCAGCAGCGCCACTCACGTGCGGTGTAGCCATACTTGTACCACTCAGAGTAGCATAACCACCACCTTTCCAAGTTGAATAAATACTGACGCCAGGTGCACCAATATCCACTGCGCTGCCGTAGTTACTAAAACTTGCAAAGGTATCATCGGCACCATAAAGGGTTAACGAGCCAAGGCCACCAGCCAAACCGTCCGAGTCAGCAAGTGCCGAAACAGTGATCACACTATCATTATACGCGGCTGGTATCGTGGTGCTCGTATCAGCCCCATTGTTACCCGCCGCCACCACAATCGTGACCCCAATGTCGCGCAGCCGACAGATAGATTGGTGAATGGGGTCATTGTTAGTATTACCACAGTTATTGTCGCTCGTCCCGCCGCCACCAAGACTCATATTCGCTACTCTGATGTTGTAGGTGGAAGCATTGGCTGTCACCCAATCAAGACCGCAGATCACAGTTGACCAGCTTCCTGATCCATATTTGTCGAGCACCTTGACAGGAATAATTTTTGCTTGTGGGGCGACGCCGAGTACACCGATGCCGTTATTGATGGCGGCAATCGTGCCGGACACATGGGTTCCGTGACCATTGTCGTCATTGGCGGTACGAGTACTCATCACGCACGTCTTACCACCTACAATATTTGCTTGCAAATCAGGATGGGTAAGATAAACACCCGTATCTATGACGGCAACGCCGATATTCCCCCCTGTATTCACCGTCGTGGTGCCCACTCCGATGCGTGCAATGCCGGTCGGTATAATTTGGTTCGGTACGGTGGAACTCTTACTTGCATCTGCAACGACCAATGATTCTTTCTTCTCGAGAGTTGTTACCACTCGATCTTCGCTCACATAAGAAACGTGTGGGTCATGTTTAAGCACGTCTAGCTTGTCAGTAGAAACTGTCACTACTGCCCCCTTGAGTGCGTGATGATAACTTGCCGAAATCGTTAGCCCGTAGCGTGCCTCCAATTCACTCAGTACGGCGTCAACATCAGCGTCAGGAACGCTATCCTTCAAAACCACGATATACTGGCCGGGGATAATGTCATAAGATACATCTGTTTCTCTATGGGCAAATGCGAACCCACCTAACCCAATCACAAACAAAACAACCAATAATGCCAGTGAGGTGATGTATTTCATTCTTTTCATAATATTAAAACGCTAGTACTATACAAGAGTAGCATACTTCCAATTGACATAATGTGGATAAGTTTGTCCTCTTCTAAAAGAGTCTTGTGAACCACTGAAGTAAACTTTTAAATACCGTGACCACGCTCGCAGTAAGGCGACCGACTGCTTGCCGTATAATAGTGATATGTCTTTGGGAAACAGACTGTACTACCTCAGAACTTAAACTTATTCCCGACCCATTCAGTGCATTGATGGCCGAGGCTGATTGCCCCGTCTCCAGTATGAATCTGGGCGTAGTGAATGATGCTGTGGTTCCAACACCAGTACTCTTTTTTGCCAGTGAATTTTCTGATTTCTTTGATGCCAGAGATGAAGACGTGTTCACGCCTGCAATCCTTTTTACCATTGACACGGGTGTAAAAGTGTTGGGTAATGGCAAAGCCGTCGATTGTACTACTACTGGAGCTAGTGGCAATGTTAAAGTTGGTTCCGTAGTTGTCGCAATCGCCAGAACTACTTGCTTTATAACTGCTGTCTGCAAAACAGGAGTGATCACAACCGACCCACCGCCTCCTCCATTACTTACTAGTACTGGCGTTGCTGCCGTGGGTGTCGGCGCAGGATCCGATCCAGAAGCGCAAATTTTTATCGGATAGGCATTCGCATCACCGACATGCGCATTGGTGGTGCTCCCCATCGAGGCGACAGTCGTATCAAAGCCGTTGCAGTTGTCTGTTTGATAGCCAACCGAGAGCGTCGCCCCGCTCGGTGCCGAGAGACAAACAGAATTGGCATAGAGCAACCGATCGGCCTGTTCCACATGGGAGTTTGTCTGCTTGGCAAGTTTGAGTACCACCTTAGAATTACCGGAGCAACTATTTGATAAGTTGGTTACACCACTACACGAGACAAGATTGGTGTAATTTGACTGGCTCGGCAATTCGGCATGTGAGTTACTGGTCTTGTAGATTCTAAAAACCGTCACACTCCCGGAGGCGGGAGTTGTGACCACGGCACACGAGAGCGCGGCGCTCGCGTAGGTTGGCACCATGATTGTCACCGCAAGAACAAGTATTGCGGCAAAGTATCGCTTCATGTTAGTTAACAAAGTCAACCGACCAATTAGCCCTGTTTCCGGCGCCCACAGCGCCAGCTACCATAGTGATGCCAATTTCATCTCCTGCCGCAACAGTAAATGAGTGTGTTGTGTCGTTGGCCGTTGCGACACTGTTACCCGTCACGGAGGCAGTGAGTGTTTGAGAAACGCCGTTCTTCGTCACTGTGTACGATATGGTTTTGCTATTACCTGAAACCGCTGATTGAACGACAAACAGGTTTTTTATCGTGCCGCTTCTCGTAACTACTGTTCGAGTCGTGCCAGAAGCGTCTGAGGTTTGGGGAGCCATAAAACCAAAGGGGGCAAAGGAGGTAAGGCTCGCGGGAATATCATTAGCTCCCGTACCACCAGAAATCATGGCCGGAGCACCATTCGCAATCGTGATCGTGCCTGCTCCGTTCGTAACATCGATTCCTGAGCCGGGTGTTAAGTTTGTCTTCGCCAATGTACCGAGAGTGGTGTTACCGATCAGAATTTGACCGTTTGTGTATGTAGTTTGCCCAGTGCCCCCATTCGCTACTGCAATGGCTGTGCCGTTCCACGTTCCGGTGGTGATGGTACCGAGAGTGGTGATGTCGGTGCCAACAAGCTTGCTTGCAGTGATAGAGCCAGCCAGGTCGGTGTTCAAAATCGCGCCAGTCAGATTTAACTTGCTGTAGGCGATGGCTGCGGTGGCACTGACCTTAGCATTAGTAATCGCACTCGCGGCGATCGTCAAAGCGCCAGCATTCGTTATCGTTGCATCTCCCGACAGTGTACCAAAAGCCGGAGCGCCAGACGTTACCCCCAGTAGTAATTGCCCATTCGTACCAGCGACCGTCACGCCAAGCGCCGAAGTACCATTACCAAAAAGGATACCATTTGACGTGAGCGTTGTGGCACCCGTCCCACCATGATTAACTCCTAGAGTGCCAGTCAAATCCGTAATAGCTCTGGTTGTAAAATCTGCCAAACTTGAAGTGGTTTTGTCGATTTGCGCCCAAGTGTAATCATTGCTTTGTGCAGTAACAGCACTAGTTCTGCCGAAGACACTCGTGACTGCTGCGGCAGGAAGTGTTGCCCAGGTGCCATCGCCCCTAAAGAATTTCGTCGTATCGTTTGGCGCTTTTGGAGCATAGCCGTGATTGATTGTTGAAACATTATTCGTGGTGTTGTCAGCCAAAGTTTGTTTTGCCTCAGTAACAGAACCGTTCGCGATCGTCACCGCAAATGATCCTGTGCCCGAACCAGTCACATCTCCGGTGAGTGTGATGGTCTGATCACCAGTGTTCACACCAGAGTTGGTCCCAGTAATATCAGAGGTCATTGCGACAGTTCCATTTTTGTCAGGGAAGGTGTATGTTCGTGCGGTAGTATTAGCATTGGTGAAAAAACTCGTGGATGTATTGGCGTTATTCTTGAAATTTATTTTAAACAATGTCAGTCCCACATAACCGTCAGACGTATCTTTACCAGATGTTATCTGCGCGTCAGTGATGCCAAATCCAGATAGTGTTGTTGGTACTCCCGTCAGACTAGAGAACTTGCCATCGAAGATGGTTGGTTTGTTACTGAGGTCGGTGTAGCTTCCAG
>JACQCW010000095.1 GCA_016201425.1 Candidatus Vogelbacteria bacterium
ATAGTGTAAAGTTGCCTGATCAAGTATTAAAGAATGAAAATATTTTAGACATGGGACCAAAGTCACTTGAGCTTTTAGAGAAGATGATCGACGACTCAAAATATATTTTGTGGAATGGACCAATGGGTAATTTCGAAAAAGGTTTAAAGCAAATCACGGAGGATTTAGCGGTGTATCTTTCTAGGTCTGCTGCTAAGACAATTGTCGGTGGGGGAGATACTCTGGCGGCGATTCGTGATCTTGGTCTCACCGATAAATTTACCTTCACCTCATCTGGCGGTGGCGCCATGCTCGACTTCTTGGCCAATGGAACATTACCTGGGGTCGAGGCGTTGACTAAATAGTACAGATATGTTAGTCTTTTTTTTGTAACAAAGCTCTTTTGCAATTGAAGATCAAAAATGTAAATCCGTCTTACTTTGAGGCGGTCGTACGCCTGAACGACTTCAGGTAAAATGATTTGCCGCTAAAGCGTGAAGCTTTGGATGGCCGAGGAGGTATGCGATGAAACCCATCGTGCGCCGTACTCTACATGTCAGGAAGGAGCACGAGTTGCTCCAGAAGCTCGAGACGGCCGGTCTCACTGATGAGCTTGCTCAGAGGGTTATCGAATCAAAGGGCAATGCTCTTGCTGCCAAAATTGTGAAGTTGGTCGCGGACGAAAGGCCTGAGCAGAAGCCGGAGACACCGCGCAAGTTTACTGAGGCTGATCTGCCTGCGCTTTTGAATGGTGATGTCAAACTTTCCTTCTCGGAGATTGGCACAAATGCAGATTTCTGGAAATCGACGGCTGAGAAAAAGGCGGGCGGATTAATTTCCAGGACCGTCATTTACTGGCTCTCAAAAGATATGGATGCTGTGAAGGCTCAAAACGCTGGCGTTGTGGTTCGGACCATCATGAATTACATGCCGGATTTTAAGGTCGGCCTGTTTGTGGAGCGAGTGATGCAAAATCATCCGAATGCGAATTCCAAGTCTGCAAATACTTTTGCCGTTAGCCTGTTGGTTACGGTTAAGATTTGTGATTATCAGAAGACCCAGCCAGAGTTCTTTCTTCGGGTCAGGAACTACATGCAGGATATTCTGCGGTCTGGTAACTACTACGGCTACAAAACTCTCAAGGACTTCTTTATTATGGCTGCAGCTGTGGATGGCGCTCGGAGCATAGATATGTCCAAGAGCTATCATGTCAACTGCACTGACTGCGGTCCGAATTGTGATTGCAAAGGCTGAGTTTTAGTTAGGAGGTCAACACCCCGACAGATTTTTCGCCATATGTGGTGCAAATCCTGCCGGGCTTTTTATTTTGGTAAAGAAAAGTGTTCAAAAAAAGTGGACAATCTATGATATTATAAATACGTTATTAGTTAAAAAGTAATTATGAGTATAGAAGATTTCTTGAGGGGTAAAATTACACCGGTTGAGCGGACGAAGCAAGACCCACTTACTGGCAAGTCTGAGGAGGGGACTGATTTAACAGCAGAAGAAGCCAGACAAGCAAGCGAGAAACTTGTATCTTCAAGAGGGGCCACACAATCAGGTTTAGATGAAAAGCTTGCACTAAATAAATTTGTTGAATCAAGAAATGTTCCGTCTTGGGGCATGCAAGAAAAAAATGATAGTAGGGATAGGGCTGACCAGGTCGCGTTTGCCTCTCGAGTTATTGAAGAGGAAGGGTTGAAATCAGAGTTGCGTCGACAAGAAGGTGCTGATCGTGCCGATGCCACAAAGGAAGGTCAGGATCTCATAAATAGACGATTGTCAGAGGAGGCAAGTAAGCGTATAGAAAAACTTAGAAGAGACAAGAGTAGATGAAATTTTGGGTGTTAAAAATGGGACCGGTTTAGGGTCCCTATGAGAATTTTGTTGTTCGTTTTTTAATCGAACAGTTTTCCTGGTTTTGCTTTCTTCGGCTTATCGACCGCCATAGCTTCGCTGTCGACTGGAGATGTGGTTATTCTGCTGACAGTAGAGATACCTGTTGTTTGCTCTGGTTCTGTTCTGTTTTGGTCAACAAAACGAGACTGTCGAGCGTCTTCGGTAGACTCACTCGTTCTTCCACCATAAATTTCGTTTAGTAATTTTTTAGCAAACATCTCAAGAGTTTCTCTGTCCAGCAGTTGCGGGTGACTGTTCGCAATAATTTGTTTAGCTATCCGTTCTGCTTCGTTGCGATTGCATGGTAGTGGCTTACGAAAATTCTTAGATAGGATATCAATTCCGAAATCTTCGTATAGAGAATCGTCCTTGCCGAGAAGTTTGCTTGTTAGATGATACATATATCTGATCTCACCTCTCCGGAGGGGTCCAGGTAGATACTCCATATCAAGGAGGCTCCCAAGTTTTTGATTAACGCCCCTGAAGTTAGGATAGGCATTAGGTTCCATCTTGATTGTGTTTATTATTGAGTCAAGTAAATGCGTTAGCTGTATCGCTTCACGGTCGTTTAGGAGTGGCTGTGGCCAGTTGCCAAGTGCCATTAATTTTATATGTAGAGCCTTAATGTCCGATAAGTTGAGGGAGTCTCTCTCTTCGTGAAAAGGCATTTATTCCTCCTGTTGTTTCAAAGTTCTTTGTTGTATATCTTCTTTTTTAAACTATCACGGATATGGACGCCTGTCAATTTATGATTCTGACTACGGGGTAGTAAAAAAGGGATCGTTTGTGACGACCCCTCGTGATAGCGAAGATTTACTCGAACAGCCTCCCTGGCTTCTCCTTCTTTTTGGTTACCGTTTCTTGCGCACCAGATTCTTGGACGTCTTCCAAAGGAAGCGTGGGACCCTCAGGCACAAAAGTCGAAATTTCAACCTTCGGCCCGTAGATCAAATCGAGAACCATCTTGATCTGAAGATCGAGCATCTTTTGCATTCCTGAAACGATCTCCATGACTTGAGCCTTAAGCTTTAGAATATCTTCAGTCTGCATACCGTTTGTGAGTTGGTCCCAGTTTAGGAACTCACTAATGAGATTTCCAATACTCATCGTGGCTGTTGCCATCTTTTCGAGGGCGGGACGAGTATAAACTGCCCTACAAATCTGTGTTGCCTCTAGCCTTGTAACGGTTCTGGCGTTGAGGAAAGGCTGCATCCGGTCATTTTGAATACAGTACTGCAAGGTTGCCTCGAGCTCTCGGATTGCGATTTCGTACGAATTGATCTTTGCTTCATTGGTTTTGTCGAGTATGGAAATATAAGCCGACTTGAAGATCTCATAAGGGGTGCCGTAATTATAGAAGCTAGCTCTGAGGCCTTCAGAGTTAAGAAATTCTTCGAGATCGGTGCTTGTTACAACGGGATTGGTTAGGTCAGTTACAACTTCTTGGCCGGATAGGTGACGATAAAGTTTACGTGCCGATATTCTCTTTTCTTCGTCTCTCAGACTCGTTGTCGGATCATAGCTATCCTGAACGGGGTTGGTATTGGTTCCGGTCGGTAAGCTTGCCACAAGACCATTGAAAAAGTTCTTGATAGGTATACTATATACGATATTGAGAGATTCTCCTGAGAGCTTTAGCAGAGAGAAAATGTCATCTTCAGTAAGCTGATTAAGCTCCCGCGGTATTTCTCTGGTCAGCATGGCGAGATTAGCCCCAATCTTGTCTGTGTCTATATTTAGACCCATATGCGCCTCCTTGAGCGTTAGTATAGATTGTCAAAATAGTTTCTCTGTCAAACTTACCAGACCCTTTTACAAGAGTCAAGGTATGTGTGTTTGACTAGTACGTAACAGTATGCTAGTATAGAACTATAAAAGTGGTCATTACAGTTAAATAAAAAACCGAAAGGACAGGTTACTTTACAATGGGTAATAACAAGAGCAAAGAAACTGCTCCACCGTTTGAGATTAGTCTATTCCATCAGACTGCTACTAAGCGGTCACGGGAAATCTTAAAAGAGGACGGCTCTGTTTCTCCCGAAAAGGACGACTTGGCCGTAAAGTTGAAGGGTAGCGGAGCGCGACTAGTCAGCGTCGATGCAGACAGCGGCCTCTTGGTTGACGGGCGATACCTCGAGGTTCACCCTTGGGACTTTGTCCAACTTGTAGTCACGGTGAATTTGACTAGTCAGTTGTTTGTTTTGGTGCAATCTGGAGAGTTCGATTTCAAACTCAAAGAGCCGATTCGCAAGAGTTCTTTTTTCAAGAAGGCTCGCAAGGATGGGGAGAAGGGTATGACCGAAATTCCCAGCCACATATTTGACCTGATAAATGACGAAGAGGGAAGATCGGTATATCTTGCAGCTGTCACTTTTGTTCCTGATCCAAAGCTAGAAGAGTCGTATGTGCCCCATGTCAATAGTGGCATCACGGTCGTTGAAGTTGTTAACGCTTATCTCCTGCATGTTTGGCGAGTCGGACTAGTAACTTTAGGTGGGGTGACAAGACTTGAAATTAGGAGAAAGGAAGTTGCTCGGCCTGACGGTCTTACTGGCAAAGAGGCTGACAAGGAGATGGTGAGAAAATTTGTGAGTGAGAATGGCCACGTTTTTTGAAGGCTTCTTCCCGTTCCAATGATGTTGCAGATGCGATACGTTGGAACGGGTTTTCTTTTTTGTTAAATATATTGAATAATAAATAAATGACAAAGCCGAGGATAGATATTTTATACGAAGACAAAGATATTGTGGTAATCAACAAACCTGCCGGTTTAGCAGTGCACGATGATATGTTTGGAAATCAAAAGTACACTGTTTCAGACTGGGTCGTTGAAAAGTATCCAAATTTAAAAAAAGTTGGCGAAGGTCAGCACCGCCCAGGGCTAGTCCACAGACTCGATAAGGACACTACTGGCGTATTGATTATTGTTAAAAATCAGGAGGCCTATCATCTTATAAAGAAACAGTTTACAGATAGGGAAATTAAGAAAGTTTATCTGGCAATTGTGTATGGTCAAGTTAAAAAAGATGTAGGCATAATCGATCGCCCGATTGGTAGAAGTAAAAGTGATTATCATGCCAAAACTACAGGCACGGCCGCACGTGGGGAGTTAAAAAACGCTATAACATATTTTAAAGTGTTGGAACATTTTCCGGGATATACACTTTTGGAGTTACGACCCAAGACTGGGCGGACTCATCAGTTAAGAGTACATCTCAAATCAATAAGTTACCCAATTGTTTGTGACTCAGTGTACGCCAAGGGTAGGGAATGTGTGGACGGTTTGAGAAGGCAGGCGCTGCACGCTGCGTCTATCGAATTTAAACTACGTGACGGCAAAGAAATTAAGATTGAAGCACCATTGCCCAAAGATTTTAAAGATGCTCTTGCTAATCTGAGGGGTTTGTGATAGATTCTTTACTACTTATGCAACTAAATAACATAAAAGTTTCGCCAATAGACATAGAGGCAAGGAAGAAAATTAATATAAGGCCAGGCGATACCGTCAGGGTCTCTTTGAAGATTAAGGAAAAAGATAAGGATAAAATTAAAACACGTATACAAGACTACGAGGGTTTGGTAATTGCCGTAAAACATGGCAAAGAGAATGGGGGAACGTTTACAGTTAGGAAAGTCGCGAGTGGAGTTGGTGTCGAAAGAATTTTCCCACTTTATTCACCGGTCATCGATAAGATTGAGATCAGGAAGAAATCAATAGTAAGAAAGGCGAAGTTGTATTATATTCATGATAAAGCAGCTAGAGAGATTAGCAGAAAGATGAGAAGGAGTGCGATGGTTTCTGACGCAGTCGATGAGGCAGCTAAAGAAGTAGAAGAAGTAAAATAAAAACAAACGTGTCCAAGTGGCAGCCAAAAAAGAGCGTTAGCGCTCTTTTTTGTTGGCAAAGTTTTGAAATTCATATATATTAAGTGGACAAATAAGCGCGGGTGGCGAAATTGGTAGACGCACTACCTTGAGGTGGTAGCGGCCGCAAGGCTATGGAGGTTCAAATCCTCTCCCGCGCACAATGCAGGAAAAATTGGACAGAAATATTCCAGTCATGAGGCATTTTGATGATATTGATGACTTATTGAATTTTGATCGTGACGGCAATCTTATTCCGGGCCAAGAAGCCAAGGCTCTTCTGATTGCTGAGGAGTTAATTTCGGAGGTAAAAAAGGAAGAAAAACGAGCGATTATGTTTGTTTGTTCAAGTAAGAGGCGAGCAACTCAAACCGCTCATTTAGTTGCCGATGAGATTAGAAAAATCGACAATAAAATGAAGGTTAGGGTGGTTCAACAGGACGGATTATCGGCCATTGATC
>JACQCW010000007.1 GCA_016201425.1 Candidatus Vogelbacteria bacterium
AATAAACTCGCGGCTTTCGTACCATGCCCGATCCTACGACGGGAATCACCAAAAGTCAATAAGGCAAGCCTGACCCCATTACTAATCGCGTTTCTTTTATCTGCCACCTCAATTCAATAAGCAAACACCAGTTTCTTGCGGCACCAAAAATTCCATACTGCCACAATCCCGATCGCAAAAAGTTTAGCACCAATGTACCAGACGGTGAAGATCTCAACCAAGCCGTAGATGACAACCCAATTTAGAGCTAGGCCGATGGCGCTGACAATGAGAAAATAAAAAAGTTCGAATGTGCTTGTATGCCTGCCACTCCAGAAAACCCAACTACGATTGAACACATAGCTGACAAAGGTTGCCACCAGAAAGGCAATCCCAACAGAAACCATGTAGTAAACTTTAAGGAATTCCGTAAGCACATACAGCAGAGTGACGTCCAGAAACGCCGATACGCCACCCGCTGCAACGAATCGGCCAAACTGCACGTCTAGCCTTCGGCTTTTCTCAAAGCAACGTTTCAGGACTGACGTGCTATGGTTTGAAAGACCGTGCATCAGTTACCGTCCAATAATCGCAAATCGATACCACTTCAGGTAATATGGTAACCACTTCCAGAGTCTGAAACGCGATTCCCCTGCCGTTCGATCGTACCAAGTAGTTGGAATCTCGCAAATTGAATAGCCCTTTTTAAAAGCTTTCAATCCAGTAACGCTTTATCGTATAATTTAAAGTTATTCGTTATGTCATGCGTTGGAACCCTGAAGAAATAGTAGAGCGATAGTCCCGCACATCTTGATAATACCCTCTTCAGAAAAGGTCCGCCGATTTGTCTACCTCCCTTCATGTACCGGCTACCGCAAACGACTTTGAACCCTTGCCTGTATTTCTCAACCATAGCGTCGACGATGGACAAATCATCCGAGAGGTCACCCATCACCACCAAGCAAGGACCCGCAGAAGCGGAATTAAATCCGCTTTTAATCGCATTGAGCACTCCCCTCCCGTACTTATTTTTAACTAGGACCAAACCATCATCCTCCCTTTGAAGAGCCCTAACGGGAGGAAGCGTATTATCTTCATCCATATCATATACTATGAATATTCGATGGGGGGTTTTGACGTTGGATTTTATCTCATGATATAGCTTGCCAACATTATCTCCCTCGTTATAGACAGGAATGATAATGCTGAACATCCATCTCGATTCGGTGCTTGGCGTCATGACATTTAGATCCTTAGAGTTTAAATATTACCGAGACGAATCTGAGCCTCGACCCACGGAATTACTTCATCTAATACGGTTGCGAGGTCCGTGCTGGCATTAAAGCCTAGGACGTTCTTTGCTTTTACCGTACTAGGGACCCTCTTTTGAACATCATATTTAAATGGTTGGTCACTAATGTAGCGGAATTCTTTTCCTGAATTGATCTTATCCCAGACCATACGTGCCAGTTCAAGGACCGTTGTTGATTTCTCCGTCGAGAGGTTGAAGTCTTCATTGAGGGCCTTTTCGCTTTCAACACACAACCTAATTCCCTTGGCTAAATCACCGCCGTACGTGTAATGACGAACTTGATTGCCATTTCCTAGAATGTGTAAAGGATCCTGGCCTTTTAATATTTTTTGGACAAGGTCCGGTACAACATGGCTCATGGCCAGTTTTATATTTCCTGAAAACACTTCTTTATCGGTAAGCGCTCTTTGTTCCCCGATGCCCACACAGTTGAACGGGCGAATCATAGTGTAGGGAAGACCGTATTGTTCGTGGGCCCCCCGAGCGAAATATTCGCATGATAACTTTTGGAATCCATACGTAGAGAGCGGAGGAGGGCAACGGAGCTGTTCGCCTTCCGGAGTCGGAAAGATCGATGCAGATTCAAAAACCATTGAAGAAGACATGACGTTTATTTTTTTGAGTCTTCCTTTCCGGAAGGCCCAGATGGCAGCATCAAAGGTCGACGCAATAATTCGTTCATTCTCGGCCAGGAGATCGTATGCAAACTCGTGAAAGTAGGATATTCCCCCAATCATTGCGGCCCCTGCAATCACCTGATCGCACTCAGCAATGGACTCTTTGAGCAACTTGATGTCTTTAACATCCCCTTGTTTAAAATAATAATTTGGGTGTTCGGAGTAGCTCTTTTTAACTTCGCCATATTTGGAATAATTGTCTATCCCAATTACGCTGTGACCGTGCTTTAGGAGCTCCTCGATTACATACCCTGCGATAAATCCAGCTGCTCCAGTAACGAGAATCTTCATAGTGTCCTTCCACCCTTTCCGAAAAAGTTCCAGATATCTACCACGGGCTTATCCTTAAGATCAATCGCCTTGTACTCCCGATGCGGGGTAGCCAGTATAATAACATCGGATTGTTCCACGAGTTCCTCACTTTTAATAAAGTCCGGCGCTGATATGTAGACATCCGAGCATACTACTTTTGCTGCTTCCAATTCGAGGATTTTTTTAAGTTTATAGGAAAGACTCTCACGGGGATCGTCATTGTTAGCCTTAAATGCCATGCCCAAGATTCCTATTGTTTTCTCCTTTAATACCACCTTTAGCTTTAATTGCTCCACAATGTAATTAGGAAGTCCTTCATTGACCAGCATCGCGGCATGACCCATGAAAAAATTATTGTTGCTGAAAGCCGATAACTGCATTGTGTCCTTGAAGAGACAAGGTCCCGCAGCAAATCCTGCCTTCGCAAAACCCTGGAGACGCGGATATTTTTCAACCATGCCATCGTATATTTTATAAAAATCTAAGCCGTAACTGTTTGCAATCATATAGAACTGATTCGAAATGGCAAAATTGATATAACGCCAAGTGTTGGTGAAAAGCTTGGCCAACTCCGCTTCGATTGGCAGGAGTTCAACAATTTCCTTGCTTAAAGTCGAGAAGAGGTCTTTCGCGCGGTTCAGGGACGTCGGATCGCAGCCCGAAACGATCTGTGGAAGTGAACTGAATTCTTTCAGCGCATGTCCCTCGGCAATCCTTTCAGGGCAAAATGCAACAGATGTCTGTTTGCCCTGAGATCGTAAATAATCATATATCCTATCTGTTACTCCAGGATACAGTGTACTCCTCAAGACGATCAATTGATCGTCTCTTAAATATTCGAGCACCTGTTGAATCGTGCCCATTACATCGTGCAGCCTTGGATTAAGATGCTCATCGACCGGTGTACCGATTACCAGGATTAAATTGGGCGCCTGTGAAATCACTGACATATCGGTCGTTGCAACCAACAATTTGGAATTTACCACTTTGGTTAGAATCTCAGGTGCTCCCTCCTCCAGAAACGGCAGCATCTTCTTATTAATCTTGTCAACCGCATCCTGGTTAATGTCATAAAGAACAACCCTCTGCCCTCGATCGGCAAAGGCGAGTCCCAGCGGAAGACCGACGTGGCCGCATCCGCCGATAATGCAGAGATCGTATTTTTTATCTCTATCCATTTCATCCTCCGGGTTATTAACTTAGATTTATAGATTTTTTCTCAACATAATTCTGGCTTAATTTCTCCCTATCACCCTATTTAAGCAACAATCGGGAATAAGGTGGCAAGCCGTCTTTTATATAAATAGTTCCTTTGCCATTCAACTTGATCATAGTTTGTTCATCAATCAAGAGGTAAGCGGTGATAACATTTTCACCACTCTTTAAATCAGAAGACTTAAATTTGGCACTCCAGCCTGATTTGAGAAAAGCTGTGTTAGAAAACACATTCGCCACATCAGGTCTGTCTAACCCCGTATTGGTCCGACTCAAAACCTGGCCGTTTGAAACTAAAAGCACTTCGCTTGCATTATGGTTTCCATTGGGATGATGCGCCCAGCCATTCACCTCAACATTTCCCTCGGACTCTTTTAGGTAGACATTGTCCAACCATCCAACATCCGGTGTCGGTTGTTGGGTTCTCATCGAAGATAGCATGACTGGCGGTTTAAAACCAGCCCATCCTAACTTTTTTAGTAATCCGGCTCTTTCAAACGCCTTTTCTCTATCGGGATATACCTTTTCTAAACACGGGTCATCTGTTGATATTAGGTTTTCTAAACACCTTTTTACTTCCATCATCTGCGAATGGCGCCCAGACATCGAATGCAGACCCTGAAAATAGCTCAAGATAAATAAAGTTATCAGCAATGTTCCTGCCACCGTCATGATCTTCCCCCGAAAAAGTGGACACAACGAAGAGTTGGTGGCAGTATGTTAGCCACTGCTCAAAATCGGGAGGTGTCCCATGGTGGGGGAAAACGGCAAGAAGAAGCATGCCATGATAGCAACGGTAACAATAACAATCGTTGACAGAACAAATAGCATCGAAATAGTCGTATAACGGCTTGCCCCTCCTTGTTCAACCCCAAAACCTACTCGGGCCAATCCCGTTGTCGCGGCAGTTAATAGCGAATATAAGGCGATCGCAACCCACCTTACCGATCGTTTCAAATGCCCTGGGTGATAAGAAGCCAGATATATGAAACTTGCAACAAACAGCGTCAGCAATAATAAACCGATCATAGCAGAATTATTGAGAGAGGTAGATAATGATCTGCCAAGGTAAACGAGCACATAGAGGAGATATTCGTATGGATGTTGTATAAACGATAGAAGAGAAGGATGATGTGAAGGTTTGTCATAGCCGATGAAGTATAATACAATTGCAGCCAAACCTGAGATTGCCCAAATCAAAAAATATTTTTTAGAACTCTCCTGAACCAATAATACAACCCCACACACAACCCAAATAAATAAACCACTACTGAGTGAATAAGTCCCAACGATGGCGCTACTAATTCCGACAAGCATACCTTGCCATCTTGGTAAAGTTTCCGGCCACATTGTTAGTGCCCAAACAGCTATTATTAATCGGAGTATAAATATTGCTCATGTGAGCGTTTTTCTGTTATAGTATGGAGCGTGAAGCATCTGGATA
>JACQCW010000017.1 GCA_016201425.1 Candidatus Vogelbacteria bacterium
GACCAGGAAGTACCACTTCTGCCTGATTTTGGACGGATATGCCGCCGCTTGATTTTTGTTTGCCATACATATGAATTCTACACGGTTACCCTTTGTCACCCCAATTTTCCTTTTCTGTCACCTCATATGGGTAACTGTACAGTTGCTTGACTTTCTGATGTCTATTTGCTAGTATGTCTGCGAGTGCTTCTTCATTATAAACATTGTATTGAAGAGCTTTCCAAAACAAATATCGCATGGGCCCCGCTTCGGCGGGGTTTCGTGTTTTTGTTGTGCCCATTTTTATATTATTAGTTGTGGGATTTGCTTTTTGTTTTTACTGGTATTAGAATAAATACGTTCTTCCGATCATTCGTTCGTTACTGAGTAAGGTCGGCAGAGCACTCAAAATGATATTTGTTTTGGAGTAAGCGTCTGCCGATCCTACTCCGGAATGAAATAAAAAACTTCAGCAAACTTGTTGAAGTTTTTTATTTCTAAATATTTTTCGTACTTTATGTTTTAAGTTATCCACAATATTAGACAAAATGTCATTGTTGTTTCCTTTTATTTAAGAGATAATTATAACATTAGCGACAATATTTTTTTGAGTGGTCGAATATTGTTGCGAGTTACTCGAAATAAATAAAATGAAAAAGAAAGCAAAGAAGGTAGCTAAGAAGAAGCCGGCCGCGAAGAAGAAAAAGCGATAAGTTCACTCAATTTTAAAACCTCCCCCAAAAGGGAGGTTTTGTGCTATAATACCCCGCATAGATTTATGTATATATTAGATAAAATATTTGGTACTCAGAGTGATAGAAACATAACCAAAATAAAGCCGGCTGTAGACAAAGCAGCTTCTTTCGAGCCGTCTTTTGCTTCATTGACTAATGACGGGCTCAGGCAAAAGACAAATGAATTTAGAGAACGAATTATTGCTGGTGAAACATTAGATGAATTACTACCGGAAGCCTTTGCACTTGTAAGAGAAGCCGCAAAACGAACTTTGAATCAAAGACATTACGATGTGCAAATCATTGGTGGAGCGGTATTGCATCAAGGCAAGATAACAGAAATGAGGACAGGTGAAGGTAAAACTCAAGTGGCAACTTTGCCAGTTTATCTAAATGCTTTATCTGGCCGTGGAGTTCATGTTGTTACTGTTAATGATTATTTAGCCAGGCGAGATACTGTATGGATGGGGCAAATTTACAATTTACTCGGGCTATCGGTTGCGGTTATAAATCACCAGTCTGCGTTTATATATGATCCCAAACACAAAGAGGCTGACAAAGAGAGAGATGAGCTCGGGTCATTTAGGGTCGTTTACGATTTTCTTAAACCTTGCTCTCGTCGCGAGGCTTACATGGCTGATATAACATATGGCACTAATCATGAATTTGGTTTTGATTATTTAAGGGATAACATTAATTACGATCCAAACGAAATCGTTCAACGTATTGATGAATACGGTAATACAATTCATAACTTTGCAATCATTGATGAAGTCGATTCTATTCTGATTGATGAGGCTAGAACACCACTTATTATATCCTCAGCTACTTCTGAATCCGAAGATCTTTATAAGATATTCGCACGTCTTGTACAGAAGTTATATAAAGATGAAGATTATACGGTTGATGAGAAATTTAAAACAATAGCAGTTACGGAAACAGGAATCAATAAGGCCGAGAATATTCTTGGAGTAGATAATATTTATACTGAGGGTGGAATTAAATATGTTCACCATTTGGAGACGGCGGTTCGTGCCAAAGCTCTTTATCGTTTAGACAGAGAATATGTTGTGAAGGGGGGAGAAGTGATAATCGTTGATGAATCCACAGGAAGATTGCAACCCGGTAGGCGATGGTCGGAGGGTTTGCACCAGGCCGTCGAGGCCAAAGAAGGGGTTGTGGTGCAAAAAGAATCCAGGACAATGGCAAGTATTACTCTTCAAAATTATTTTAGGATGTATAAAAAACTGGCGGGAATGACTGGTACTGCTGCAACCTCAGCAGAGGAGTTTCATAAAGTTTACGGACTTGATACCGTAATTATTCCAACAAATAAGGAAACGAGAAGAGGTGATCAGGATGACTTAATTTTTCAGACAGAAGCTGGGAAATTTAAGGCAATCGCGGTCAAGATTAAAGAACTTAATCAGAAGGGTCAGCCAGTACTCGTAGGCACTGTTTCTATAGAGAAAAATGAATTACTTTCCCAGTATCTTAGGCGGGAGGGGGTGCCACATGAAATTTTAAACGCCAAGAACCACGAACGTGAAGGTGAAATTATTGCTGGTGCAGGCAAAAAGGGTGGTGTCGTTATTGCCACAAACATGGCCGGAAGGGGGGTTGATATTAAATTAGGCGGAATACTTGCGTCCAGAGATCAATATGATGAGGTGAAAAGTCTTGGGGGTTTGTTTGTGTTAGGCACCGAAAGACATGAGGCAAGAAGAATTGATAATCAGTTACGCGGGAGATCTGGCAGACAGGGTGATCCCGGTGAAACTCAATTTTTTGTATCTCTAGAGGATTCCTTAATGAGGATTTTTGCTTCTGATATGGTTAAAAGAATGATGGGGAAGGTCGGAATACGTGAAGACGAAGCCATTCAGAACAGATTTGTTTCAAGGTCAATTGAAGCAGCACAAACTAAGATTGAAGGTATAAACTTTGATACCCGAAAACATTTGCTCGAATACGACGATGTGATGTCTCATCAAAGGAGTGTTATTTATGAAAGAAGACGAAGGATTTTAATGGGGGGTAATAATTACGTGGACGAATTAATTGCTAGACAAATGGCTGAAATTGGTAATGAGAGCGAGGAGATTAAATTACTAGAAAAGAAGAAGGCCGAGCTGGGAGAAGAATTTTTTTATAGAGCTTTGAGACTTTTAGCAATTCAGGTTGTTGATATGCTTTGGGTGGATCATCTTGAGCAGATGGATTATATGAGATCTAGTGTACGATTACGTGCCTATGGCCAGAGGGACCCTTTAATTGAATATAAAAGAGAGGGTTTAAAACTTTTCAGAGATTTGGAGGGTTCTATAGGTGGGACACTGATAAAGCTTTTGCCATCCGTTGGTGCGCAGGTCATTAAAGAGCCTACCATTGAAGTTAAGGAAATACACGAATCAACGAAATTAGTTTCTGGTGCCCAAAGGCAAGAAAGTGATTATCCTGTTGCTGCAGAGAAAGCGGAGGTTGGTAGAAATGAACTTTGTCCATGTGGTTCGGGAAAGAAATATAAGAAGTGCCATGGGAAATAATATAACAGAAGAACAAGGGCAGATTGATAAAGAGGCGGCGGTTTTGTTGGCCCTGCAAAATGATATGGCCCTTATAAGACGTGATCTTGAAATATGGGGAATGAAGAGAGATGGTTCTACCGTTTTTATTTCTAAGAGCGTAGACTACGACCATTTATGGGGAGACTCTTTGCAAGCATTAAAAAATTTAGTTAAATAGAGATATGCGATTAATTTCACTAAATAGTTGGTGCGGAAGGGCACTTCATCCTTTAATGCAATTTTTTAAGTCTCACGCTTCGTCAACGGACATCTTTTGTCTTCAAGAGGTTTTGCATGCCGCACCTGGAGTTATGGAGGAGAGGCATCCCGATGAATATGTTTGTGGCCAGCTGTATGGCAAGATGGTTAATGTGCTTAAGGATTTTAGTGGTGTCTACGCAGTTTTTGACGATGATCCAAACCGCATGAGTCTTGCGACATTTGCAAAACATGGAGTGCCTCTAAAAACTATTGAGGATTTTGTGATATATAAACCAGAGAATCCAATTGAAAAGGGGAGTGTTATTATTTCTGCCAGGAAGCTTCAATATGTGGTTGTTGATGTCGGCGGACGGGACGTAATGATAGTTAATTATCATGGCCTTTGGGTTAACGGTCCAAAGACAGATACACCGGAGCGGATTGAGCAATCTAAAAGTATAAAAAAGTTTATGGACAGATTTGATGGCCCCAAGATTCTTTGTGGCGATTTTAATCTTTTACCAGAGACGGAGTCAATGCTTATCTTAGAAGAGGGCATGAGAAACTTGATAAAAGAGTTTAAGATTAAATCCACCAGAACCCCTCTCTATCGTCACTATGCTAATCCTACTGAGCCAAACTTTGCAGACTATATTTTGGTGTCCCCCGAAGTTAAAGTCAATAAATTTGAAGTTTTGCCCGATCTCGCTTCTGATCACTCACCACTTTATTTGGAGTTTGAATAGTAATATCTAAAAAATGAAATATTTAATCAATGGGGATGTAGATGAAGCGATGAGGTGGATTAATCAAGCGGCAGAAGCAGCTAAACAGGCAATGTGTTCAAACGCAAAATGCGGTACTGTTATTGTAAAGGAAGGTAAGGTAATTGGTCGTGGATACAATGCGCCTCCGCTTGATAAAGAAGAGAATAGAACTTGTAATCAAACGTTCGGTCCAGGTAAGCCAAATTTTGATCGAACCTGCTGCATGCACGCGGAGTGGCGGGCGATAATTGATGCGCTAAAGAATAATGGAGATAAGATTAAAGGGGCAAAACTATATTTTAGTCGTGTTGACCAAAATGGTGGCATGAAAAGGGCTAAATCAATTCACTGCACTGTTTGTAGTAGATTGGCTTTAGACACGGGAATTGCTGAGTTTGTCCTTTGGTTCGAAGACGGTATTCGTTCGTATACGACCGACGAATATGACAAAGTCTCTTACCAATATGTTGAAAAGAAAATCTAGATTTTGACTTATCAGGCCTTGACTAATTTATTATTTTATAGTATCATACACTCTAAATTTAGAGTTCGTTTACAATTAAAAACATTTACAGATAGCCAAAGGAGGCTGAAATGTTGGAAGTCCAGAAGTACCTTCTCTCTGGTCACACGGTCGCTGAGTTGCAAGACTGGCTTAAATTGAAGGTGGCATATAGTAAGAGCCTCCCGCTGATGATCTTGGACTACTCTCAGACTGATTCACCAAAGAGCCACCCGATTGTGGAGGAGTGCCGTGGTCTTACTCTACATACTCAAACCTTTGAGGTTGTCAGCAAGCTGATGAATCGCTTTCATGAATATGGTCAACTCGCTGATCGGATGAAGCGATTTGATTGGTCTAGTTGCATTGGATGGGACAAGAAAGATGGTTCGCTATTTCGTCTGTTTCACTTTGCCGATCGCTGGATGATTGGGACACGGTTCAGCTTTGGCGATCATCCTGTCGATGCAACGGGGATCACATGGGAAGAGCTTTTTCTGAAGGCCACTGGTTTTCCAAATCTCCAGATCTTTGAGAGGGTTCTAGATCCGCAAAAGGGTTACGCGTTCGAACTTTGTAGCTTGCACAATAAGGTCGTTCAAACGTATGAGTACCCGCGGGCCTTTCTCCTTTCAGTTTTCAAGGGAGGGCTTGAGTTGTCTGACGAAGAGGCAGACAAGGCCGCTGCGCTCATTGATGTTCCCCGTCCAACGAAGTATATTTTTCGGAATATTGGTGAGGCCGACGCGCATAATTCTCAGATGAGTTCGTTTGATCCGACTTACGAGGGGCTTGTTCTTAAGGATAAGAATAATGAACGATGGAAGAGGCATACCGAAACGTATCAAGCCCTGCACAGGATGATGGGTGGCGATGGCGTCGATAAGACAAATCCGTACATTCCAAGGAACCTTTTGCCGTTCGTGATGACTGGGCGTCGTGAGTTTATTGTTGCTCAACATCCTTCTGCCGCAGAGTATTTCGACAAAGCGCAGAAGAAAGTTGATCAGGCGTTCAAGAATCTCTATCTTACCTGGCAAGAGTGTCACGCAATTAAGGATCAAAAAACGTTCGCTCAAGCGGTGACCGAGAGAACAAGATTTTCCGGAATCTTGTTTCGTCTACGACGTGAGAAGGGCGATGCTCAGACCACTGAAGACCTAAAGAAGGCGTGGATGGAGTCTGAGGATTTGATACTGAAGGTCGTGTTCTAGTGTTTCTAACCCCAGTCGAGCAGCAATGCTGGTTGGGGTTTTCTTATAACCACCTGAAACCCCTTGACTTATTTATTGCTATATGCTACACTAACTGGTAAATTGAGTTCTTTTCCATATGAAATAAGGATATTTATTTTTGCACAGAAGTGTGCAGTAAATCTAGATTGTCTGGCGAGCAACCAGACAAGGAGAGGGAAATGGTTGGAAGATATTGGACTTTTGCCTTGGTGGCACTTTTGCTGCTTACGTCCATTCCGAGTGATCTGTTCGCCGGTAAGGGCGGTGCAATCAAGGGTGGTCGGAGTAGTGCTAGTGCTTCGTTTGGGCCGAAAGTGACGACCCTGAAGGTTCGTGCACCTGCGAAGGTGTCTGTGACGCCAGAAGTGAAGGTGCAATCGAGGGACGTTCTTGGTCGGTACACGAGTAGCGATACTCCTGCACAGACTCCGAAGAAGCCTACGAAGCCGATTGTGAATTCGCTTCCGGCGAACACACAGCCTTTGGCAGCTACAAAGTATGATTCGGCCGCAGCGAATGCGGCTCGTGCTGAAGAGTCCAAGCGTGCTTACCAGGCAGAGCTGGCTGCGAAGGCTCAGGTTGAAGCGGCAAAAGTTCGGGCTGCTCAGGTGGTAGCTCAAGCACAGGCACGTGCGGCCCAAGCGGTAGAGGTTGCGAAACTTCAAGAGTCTCAGCGACAAGCTGCTGCGCTCCGAGCAGCTCAGGCAGCGAAGGTTGCTAGGGATCAGGCGCGGGCCGCGGCTATCGAGGCGAAGTGTCAGCAGTCGTTGGCAGCATATCGTGCTGCTCATCCTCTGCCGATTCCTCCCAAGATTATTGTCGTAGAGCGTCCGGTCGTTCATCAGAATGTGATTGTAGACGTGAATGTGGTACGTGGTTTCGATTCTGTTGTTTGGGAAAGGAATCATCGTGACCGTTATGGTCGCTTCTCTACGCCCAATTACCGGGCCCCGATCGTTATTCGGTCGTGCTATCATGACAACATTGATTCGCTGTTCTATCGAAGTCTTCTTGCGATGTCAGCCATTGACCAAGCAAATTGGGCGTGGAGACATCAGAGGGAGCTTGATCGTCAGAGGCTCGATGATCTTCGTACGAATGCTCAGTTTTCGGCTACATACAATGCCCTCGCGGCGGCGAATGTGGCCCAGGACTTGAGTTATCAGCCTAAGGGTGTTTCGGCGGCTGATGTCTACAATGAGACCTACTTGAAAGAGCAGGCTAAGTTGCAGGCTAAACATGATGCTGAAGTTACGGCTCAGCAAAAGTTTGATGCAGAGCAGAAGGCTAAGCAGGATGCTTATGCAGTTCAGCAGGCGAAGTATGAGGCGGATTTGAAGATTGCAGCTCAAAAAGCCGCGGCGGACTCAGTGGCTCAGCAGCCGGTGGTTGTAGATCAACAGCCGACAGCGGCTGAGCAGGAACTGGTCCGTCAGAATGAGGCTGTGCGACGGGAGTTGGCTGAGTCACAGAGACAACAGCAGGCCTATGCTGCGCAGCTCGCGTTGCAGAACGCCAACCAACAGGACGCCCAGCGAAAGGTTGAAGTAACCAAGCAGATCTCAACAGCACAGGATCAGAATAAGCAGAGTGAAGGCCACGGCTTTCTCTACTACGTGTTCTTGACCTTGGTTGTATGTGGTCTTGGATACTTTCTGATCTTCAGGCTGAAGATCGTTCCTTCGAAGGACTAATCTAACAGTAGTTAAGGCCGTCGTATTCTTTAAAAAGAGTACGACGGCCATAATAAAAAAAGGAGAAATTAAAGTGAGTGAGGGTAAGAAGACATTGGCACAAGTGATTTACAACTTGTTGAATCCAAAACCAGTTGTCCTGGAGAGCAAAATTTACAATCCTCTGCCGGGAAAGGCGCGTCGTGGTGATACGCTGAGGATCAGCGATTGTCTTGCTGTCTCCCCCGAGACTGCACTCGAAATTGTTGAGATCGACGAGTATCGCCGCGTCGAGGCAGGCAAAGTCTTTCTGTCGGTCGATTATCTGTGCAAATGGATGAACGGCGACACGGAGGATTGGTTGACCGTCAGGCTGAGTCCGGGTGACTCTGGTCCTGACAGCATCGATGCACTGGTTCTCCTGAAGGATTGGGATGGATCGTACAAGGACAAGTGGGTCAAGCGCCTCCTTGAGGTGGAGTTGCCTACTGGTCTTTATAAGGTTCATGATCCCGAGGATCAGCGAAAGATTCTGAAGACCTTTAATCGTCCTGTTCCTGGACTTACGGATCCGTACAATGTGACGGTTCGCGAAGTCAAGACTGGTTCGAATGATATCTCTTCTTACAATTCCCAGTACTGGGATTTCGTGAGAAATCTTTCGGAAGAGGAGGGTGGTGGTCAGGAGTTCTATTTCGTGGAGGCCGACATCGATTGGGAGAATGATACCAATTCGACTAGGCTGATGAGGGCCTATGTGGCCCAGCCGATCACCCTGTCTAGTATCGAGCTCATCAAGACGGCAGATTTGCTCGACGCTCAGAAGGCCTGATCAGTATATCCTTAATTAGTTTTTGAGTAGTGCCCCGATATCCATAAAAATGGAGTCGGGGCCTTTTTTTACTAATTTATTTTGAGATAAGTAGAGTATTTGGTTGAAATTTATTATAAAAGTGTTACTATGTCTCAGTACTAAATTTGCGCCCATAGCTCAGTTGGTAGAGCAATCGCCTCTTAAGCGAAGGGTCGTAGGTTCGAATCCTACTGGGCGCACCCTGAGAAAAGCAATTTATTGCTTTTTGTTAGGATTTGAAGACCTTTTGAGAATTTTTGTGAGCATAAGCGAAACAAAAAGTCCAAAAGGTGTACTGAACATGTAATGTTCGAATCCTACTGGGCGCACAACATCAATATGGAATTACCACCAAAACCAAAGATATCAAAAATAGAAGATTCTGAATTTATAAAAAAAATTAGAGAAGATTTTGCTATAAGTTATGAAACTTATTTTACGAAGGACGTTGGAAGAGCTCTTGATGATTTTGAGATAGCTATTCTCAATAAAATTCGAGCTGGTAGCAAATTATATGTATCTGCATGGCTTGAGGATATGTTTGCAAATGTCTGTGTTAAGGATAAGGTTCGAACCATGGAGGAAATTGATAAATTGAAGGAGATGTTTTTTGATTTTTCTCTTGCTGACAACCCAACGACCACTTACACTCGTCACGGCAAGACCGGGCTTTAAAATTTTCTAATAAAATTCCCGAGCCACTGTCAGCGCGGGATGTTATCGATATTATTTTCTCCACAGGATAATTTTTTCTTTCTGGACCGGAGTTTCTTGCATGGGTGGCATTTCTGTGTGAAGGGTTATTGTGGGTGAGTCACTTTTATTGCTGAGCTCGTGAGCCTCAAGACTTCCGTCAGTTAACACTTGTCCGTCGTAATATATATTTGAAATACTTTCGCTAAATTTGTCTCCAATTTTATCAAAATGTGTTTCCGTAATTTGACCTTGCAAAACTTTAGTCAGACTAATGTGGCTTCCACTGTGGTAGTGGATTATTCCATGATCTCCAGGTTGCCATGTTAGCGTAAAGATAACAATGTCTTTGTTGCGAAAGAGAATTTTCTTATTTGGTTCTTGCGACATGATAGGCCTCCTTTTTGATGATCAGATTTCTGTTTTAATTTTCTCACAGCATATAAATAATAGCAACGCCAACCTTCTTTGATAATTGATTGACGGTGCGAAGTAAAAGATGTAGTTTCAGGGTGTACTGAACATTGATAACTTACTGGAAAGGAGCCTAAAATGCCCTGCAATATCGGTTTTAAGACATATCAGGAAGTGTATCTTCCCGTTCCACAGCCCAAGAAGCTTACCAAAAAGGTTGAAGCGCCGAAGCTTAATGTTGACCTACTGGATAAGCTCGGTGAGACCACACCCCAATTTGTTGACTGGTTTACCGAACTTGATTCAAAGAGTCTTCTTGACTTCGCTCTTGAGGAAACTCTTAAGGGTAAGAAGCTTGATGGGTTCAGTTTTGCTATTGAGGACGGATTTGTGGTCTCTAAGACCAAGTACTCTGGCGATGCTGAAAAGCAGAAAGTTGAGAAGGTAATCGACAAGATCATGAACGAGTTCCAAATGAGGACTCTCAAGATTGTTGCCGAGCTTCTTGAATTCGAGACGGTCATCAGTGTGAATTCGGGAGAGGTTATAATCGAGGGCGAGAAACAGAATCCCGATAATAATCAGGTATCGCGGTATCTAAAGATTACGCGGCGTGCTGATGGTAATAGTGAAATCATGTTTGAACACTATTCGTCTAAGGAGGCACTGACTGAAGATCGGGCTAAGTTTACCATTCTGGCTCAAAAGTTTGGCGTGCCGATTGACTTCACTTTGTCACGGCCAGTCGGTCAGCCGATTTCTACCGGAGTTACCCATAAGGATCATTTGAGACACTAAGAAAGGAAGGATAAGAAAGATGCCCAAAAAAAAGAAGGGGACCAAGCGTAAGTCCGATATTCAAAAGTATCAGACACTCGAAGAGATTATTAGGGAAAAGGGCGGAGAAGCTGTCTTGCCCGCATGGTTTACCGACGACCTTCTTGGTTCACGTAAGGCCGGCATCTCATCGGTGTTTGTGCTTTATGGTGATACCCAGGGACTATTTCCGAATCCGAACGCGGATGATAATGAGGTAGATTATCTTGAGCTTAACAGTTTCCTATCGAAAATTGCTGATGGCGTTGAGATGGCAATATTCTATGATATCGCAAGTGGTCCGCAATTTTTGAGTCCAGAAATGTCGGCTAAGTTTAAGAAGCTTTCAGGTCTTAAGGAAGAGGTCGCTTCGGATCCTGATACGAAGCCTAATCCGGTTACAGAAGCCAAAGCTAAGCTCGCGTCTAAGAAACCAATTCCTAAGGAGCCAGAACTTTGTCTGCCTTTAATCGAGAATGTTTTGAAGGAGCAGGAAAAGACTATGGTTGTCATTAACTCTGCTCACTTTGTTTTTCCATCTACGGCTAACGGTTTTCTTCCACAGAACGAGCGAGTTAATATCGAACGTATCAAGAATTGGGCAATGGATGACTTCATTCGTGACAACAAGAGCATTGTTATTCTGATATCTCCTCAATTGGCGGATATATCTCCCGAATTGAGACGAGCGGGTGGTGGTATCTCTTCTGTTCTAATTCCCAAGCCCGATGATGATTCCAGGGCGACATTTATTGCAACGGAGCTTGCTGCAACTCCCGAATTGAAACTTTCTACTGGTATCAAGGAGTTTACAATTGCAACCCAGGGCTTGAACTTGAGCCAGACGAGAGAGATTTTTCTTCGCGCGGTGAGTGAAGGCAAGGAAGTTGATTTGGGATTTATCAAGAAGAAAAAAAATGAGATCTTTATGGAAGAGCATGGTGACCTTCTTGAGATTGTTGAAGTAGAGCATGGTCTTGAGGCCGTCGGAGGGATGGAGCCATTTAAGAAAGCAATTCGAAATATTATTGACGATGTGATTAGAGGCGAGACCAGACGTGATTGGATGATGCTTCTGTCAGATCCTAAGATGGTGGGCAAGATCCTCGTGATTAATTGTACTAATCGCATTGACCGGATTGATGCTGCGCTTAAGCGGGATGGACGGTCTGATGAACGTTGGCTCTTTCCAATGCCTTCTGTATCTGAACTTGAGAAGATTTTTGTGGTCATGTTTGATAAGCTAGAGAAAATCCCGACTGACATTAAGGATTTCAAACTGTTCGCTAAGATGGTTGATGGGGTCTCGGGTGCGAACGTAAGGAAGATTGTGAAGAAAGCCTTTGCCCTTGCTGGAAGGGCAGGAGCTGAGAAGGTTGGCGAGGAGCATCTGAAAGCGGCAATTGCGGATTTCATCCCGAACGCTAGCCAGAAGGATATCGACTTAATGCATATACTCGGTATTCTTGAGTCTTCGTCTCGCGAGATGTTGCCAGCGAATACACTTGAAATAGTGGTGTCTGCGGTCAAGAGAAATCTAGTACCGGATCTTGGTCAGTTGGTTGATAGGATTAAGGAAAATAAAATCATCCCTGGACTCGACGAGGAACTGGCGAAGCTTGCTCAGGCGACAGTTGGGTGAAGAGAACTAAGTAAAAAGTATGTTACCCCCTGATTTATTTCAGGGGGTTTTTTGATGCCTGTCAATATCTTTACAATATGATAAATATTTGTAGTATCAGAACTGAAGATGGTACGTTGATAAATTACTTTACTTGGACACTAAGTGTCCACAACCCCGATAATATTCGGGAAAGGAGGATTTATGGGCGGCGGCGGTGACTATTATGATAGAGATGTGACTCCGACTTATAATCGTCAGCAGACCGGTAAGGGTTATTCAAATATTGCGGAGGAGCTGACATCGAGGACTAATGCTGATCCGTCATTGTTTCCTCTGGATCGATCCATCAGAACCCTGTCAAAATATCCTGTTGGTTGGATCTTTGACGAGACTGGTTCGATGGGGAAACTTCCTAAGATTCTTGTCGATAAGGCTGCGATGGTCGTTGGTGAGGTGTCTAGGAATCGTTATCTAGATGCGCCAGAGTTTTGTGTTGCGGCAGTAGGTGATGTCGAACCTGGTGCGGAAGAAGCTCCAGTTCAAGTGGGTGAGTTCTGTGTGCCCAAGAGTTTAGATGAATGGTTTAAACGTATTTATCTAGAGGGTAAGGGTGGTGGTCAGGCACGGGAGTCTTACGAATTGATGGCATTTTTCTGGGCCAATAAATGCGATATGCCGAATGCTACCTGCCCAATCCTGATTATCACCGGTGACGAAGGATTTAGGGAGACAATCCCAACCAAAACTCTTAATGTCATGTTTGGTGGGACGAATGAATCTGTAACAGCTAAGCAGGTCTTTAAAACGTTGCTCGAAAAGTTTAAGGGTAACGTAGTTCACATTCGTCGTGACTGTAGTGATGGTTACGGGCCTGCTCTTAATAAAAAAATTTTGAAGCAGTGGACCGAAACTCTTGGAGAGGGCAGAATTGTAGCTCTTGAAAGCGATCTGGCTATTGGTGATCTTGTTGTTGGCACGATTGCTCTTTTGTCTGGTTCGCGCACATTAGTTGAGTATATGGAAGATGTGAGGAATAGGCCACTGACGCTCGGTAACACAAAGTTTGAGCCGCAGTCTCCTGAGAGAATCGCGGAGATCGAGAGAGCTCTTGTTGCTCTTGATGGATACTGTGAGGAGAAGTTTGGCGGGAAGCGCGGGCGAGGAAGTAAGTACGATCTGACACCCATGTTTGGCGATGTTTCACTAGATGACGTTCTTCCAAAGAAAGTCAAAAAGTCTAAGGCCGAAAAAGAGAAGGCCAACGACAAGCCGGAAAAGAGTGAGAAAACTGGCAAGAAAAAGCCAGGTAAGTTGTTCAGCTAGATAGGGATTAAGTGGCCCGTCCCTAAAACTGGGGCGGGCCTAAATATTTAAAGAGGGTGATGAAAAGATGACAAAGGCGATTATCATTTGTGATCTAGGGCTCGGAGATGGTGGTAAGGGGACGATTGTTGATTTTTTGACTCGGAAGCTCCACGCGGATTTAATCGTCCGACACAACGGAGGACCGCAGGCGGCGCACAATGTTGTAAACTCAGGTGGGATCGGGCATTGTTTCGCCTCGTTTGGGTCAGGAATGTTGGTTCCTGGTACAAAGACCCTTCTTTCTTCGAAGATGTTGATTTCTCCTGATGCCTTTTTGAATGAAGGTGAGGCATTGAAGACTCATGGAGTAGCCGATATCTTTGAGAGAACTTTCGTGGGTGAGAATTGTCCGATTATCACCCCATGGCACACTATGGTTGGCCAGTTATTAGAACTCGAAAGGGGAGATAGGCGCCATGGTTCGTGTGGCATGGGGTTTGGTCAGGCTGTTTACGACAATGATGCTGGCAAGGCACTTTTGGTAAGAGACTTAGCGCGGCCCACTAAATTTATACGTGCAAAACTTAAAAACATTTTTGACGCGAAGAGACAGATTGCTCTTGGGATACTTAGGCGTGGAGTAACTAATCCAAATTTTGCTAAAATGCAGGATAGGTTTAACTATTTCATGAATGAAAGGATAGTTGATAATGTCTACGATCGTTATCACTACTTTAATTGGAAGATGGGTCGTAATGTTGTCCTTGATCAGCAGTTTTTGGCGAGAGATTATAATACGATAATCTTTGAAGGAGCACAGGGCGCGCTCTTGGACAGAGAATATGGTTTCGCTCCGTATATCACCAAATCCAAAACAACTTACCATAATGCCAAGGCATTGCTCAATCAGTCACGTACTGGGGCGCAGATGCATAAACTGGGTATTATTCGTGCTTACGGCCATAGACATGGAGCTGGGCCGTTCCCAACTGAAAGTAGATGGCTTGGTTCTAGATTGTGTGATGAGTTAAACAAGGAAAATGTTTGGCAGGGAAAGTTTCGCATTGGTTGGCTTGACATTATAATGCTCCGCTATGGCGCGCAAATCAATGACGGAGTGGATTCGCTATGTGTGACTTGTCTCGATCAGTTGAGTGGGTTGAAGGAGATTAAAGTTTGTGTCAGTTACAAATATCTCGGTTCGAGCAAAGACGTTGAAAAGTACTTTGTGACCAGTCGATATTTTAGCGGTGACCTTGAGTTGACTGATATCAAAAGATCTTTTGAGGGCAGGGAAGAGGTAGCAAGAATTCTTATGGATTGTAAACCTAACTATATTACTCTTCCTGGTTGGACAATAGATCATCAGCCAAAAAACTTTGAAGATCTTCCAGAGAATGCTAAGACATTTCTACAGTTTCTTGAGAGCAAAGTTGCTCTTGGCGCACCGATCAGTATTATCTCGTTTGGTCCACAGAGCGACCAGAAAATTATTGTTAGTGATTCCCTCGGGTAACCGGGGGATTTTTCATATCAAAAGCCCCGATCGATATCGGGGCGTGACATTACTGGAAGAGTTTACCTGGCTTTTTCTTTTTAGATTTGCCGGTTTTGTCATTAGTTTTGACCGCAGTATTGCCCTGGTCATTTATTGTTTTCTGTTTGTCGTCCGCTATGATAGTTTTTGCAAAAGGTGTAAGTACTTCTCTAACTTCTTTAGCAATCAAAGCACCAGAGAGTGATTCAATCTTTTCCAGACCGTCCTCAAAGGTGAGTGTTCTTTTGATTAGGGCTGAAGCCAAGGCTATGGTTTCGCAAATTGCAGCCGGGGACGGTGATAGAACAAACTGATCTCCGCCAAGTGCTTTCGCCCAAAATCTCCGGATTTCTTCAACTCCGTAGTTGTTTGATCCCTTCGGAATGATGTGGAATGTATTGAATTTCTTTTGAACTTCGGTGACGATGTCGGTAAAACTAATGTCTCCTTGCAGCGGAGCGTTAAACACCCTCTTGATTTCTGTGTTACTCACAACATCATAGGGGAGTTCATCACCGATTGTAAATAGAGTACCTTTTTCGTTTCGCCTCTCCAAACAATCGAGGGCGGTGTGTCGTGACATAGCATAATAGCCATGCTCGTATGATTCTGTAATATATGACCCGCCGCCACCTTCAAGTATGAACTTGGTTAGCTGGTCATTAATTCTAATGTCCGACTCAAACTGGCTGATCTGGAAGGGGAAATTGTCACAGGTGGCGTCCCCAATTGCAAAACACAGAATCTGGGGATCAACCACGAGCTTGTTATCCAAAAGCATTCCCATAAGTCGACCTAGGGCCAATTGAATTTCGTATACTACCCTGGTCATCGAACCGGTAACATCAAGACCAATAGCTATTGCGTTAGAGTTGGGATGTTCCTCACTATCCCTGCTTTCTCGAACCCTAAGTCCAAACGGATCTAGCAACTGATGGATCTTTCTCTGGTCAAGGGGCTTGTTTAGAGTTTCAGCACTATATTTGAAGGCATCTCGGCCTTTTGCTGAACTCTCATATTCATCGGGAATCCAACTTCTTCCACCCATTTTAATCTACCTCCTAGCCCTCTACTTGTTGAAGGGGCTTATACACCATTAATAAGTAGGCTGTAAAAAAAGTCAAAGATCAAAATTACAGTTTTAATTTTGTCAGGTTGTGAGATATAATTCAAGAGGTTATTAGTGTATAAAATACAATAAGTTAAGTGTCAAGAAAAAAATCCCAGAGCATCATGCTCTGGGAACAATCTTTACGAAATATATTTCTTATAATCTACCCAAAACTCCATAACCTTCTTGAAGTGTCTTTGGGAGATTCCATCGGAGAGCATGAAGTGTTTGTATCCAAAGGACCGCATTAACTCCAGGTCCGAAACGTCGGCCAATGTCACTTCGCCACCTGTTTCGAGTCCCAGCAAGAGTCGTGATGCGCAAACTGCTTCGGGATCTTTTTGTACAATTTCTTTCGCGGCTTTAGTAGCCTCTATGGGCCCAACATGAATTACCAGATCATCGCGTGCAGTCATATATCTAGTTTTTCTTGTGGATTGTATTGACCTCATCAACTCAAGACCCCTGGCTGATTCTAGTTTAAGGACAGCCATTGGATTCCTAATCTCTGACATAGCCGCAAAGAACAATTTTAGATCAGATTCCAATTCTGTGAATGAAAACAGGAAACGATTCAGTTTCAACTTTGCAGCGGCGCTTATGAATTCCAGGTCCTTCTTGAGAAAGTACTCGTCTGTGATTCTGGCGTCGCCTCCGACAATATTCACTGATTGGCCCGTTCCAACTGCAAATTCAGGCGGTGGATCTACGTAGATCTGGTTGCCATTGACGATCTGTTTGAGCTGACTAGGTTTGTCTCCGCGAAAGTATACCTTGGCTGGTAATGTTGCCTTGATGTTATGATTTAGTACAATAGGACCATATGGAGGCACGGACCATTCTATGATTCGAAGTTGCCTACCCTTGAGGTCGATCCAAAACTCTTTCTTATATTTTTTTGTGAGCTTTGCGATCGTGGCCAAGATTTCCTCAGCTGGTATATCATGATTGATTCCAGTGTTGTATCTTACGATATCAACCAATGGATCCGAGACCATCTCTTCGAGTAGGTTTTCCTGATATATGGGAGGCAGCGTTGTCCAGAGCATCTACTTTTCTCCTTTATATCCAAAAAGGTTTTTCTCCTTTATGTATTCCCAGACTTCTGGTAAAAGTATTTTTTCCACTTCATCTCCGTTGGCAATTCTTTCTCTTAACATACTACTGGCTCCAAAAAGTGTGTCACTGGAGAGTACAATTGAATTTGGCGGTAGATCTTCCGGTGAGAACTCTATTTCTGGTCTAATAATAACAACGAAGTTTAGATTTCGCCAAACTTTCTCGCCGTATTTCCAGATTGTTTGAATCTGTGATTTTCCATTTCTTCCTCCAATAATTAGATCACCACCAATCGCGTGCCAGATCTCCTTGTCTGGATACTTTTCTTTGTAAACCTCATCAAGGAGATAGGCCGGTGAATAGTAATTATTGTCGAGATCCCAATAGTCAACCTTCACTCCGGGAATTTTTCCAAAAGCTCTTTTTGCCAGTTCTTTTCTATCTTCTGCCGAAGTCTGGCCTGTTGAGGGTTTGTCCTCTCTGTCTCCACATGGAACGACAAAGGCTTTTTCAAATGACTGCGCCAGTCGTTTTGCAATTTGGCAGTGATGAAGTGCTGGCGGATTAAAACTTCCGCCATAAACTACGATTTTGTCTGACGGATCATTCAGTAGTTTCTCTTTGAGCTCGAGATATCTTTTTGTGAAGTGTGCTGGCAGTATTGATTCTCGCATATCGCCGCCAAATGTGCGTCTACTTACAATAAGTACGGGCGGTGCCTGGATTCTTTTGAAGTAGCTTCCGTAAAACATCTTCCAATGTTTTTCTAGGTCCTTTAGAAAATGGAGTGACGTGGGGAATAGTCGTCTTAGAGTACCAGGTTCTAGTATGAGTTCACTTTCCAGTTTCTCTTCGGCATACATCTCCACAAACCACTCTGGACTTCGTCTGAATTCTGTGAATCCCCGAACCATTTCGTCATGATAGCCCCGGCGTTTGATGTTGCCATAATCGAACGGATCCTTTTGGTCTTTCTTTAGATCTGCCGTCGGCGCTTCATCAAACGATGTTTGGGGAATAACTTGTCGACCGTAAACTTCGCGATTCATGTAATCAGCAAGTTGGTAGACTTCGCGTTTTACCATATCACCGAGTATGGCTAAGCAGCCTTCCATGTCTCCACCAAGAGTGCCATAGCCGAATGCCTGCTCGACCTTATTAAAGTTGGCAGTGAAGAATCCGCCGATTTGCTGTGCACGGGTCGCCAATATATTCATGCGTGTTCGTGATTGCAGATTTTCGTATGACAGTGATCCGATTTCGACACCCATTTTTTTGGCTTCAAGAGCAACAAGATCTCCAATGGATATGACTTCATATTTGACGCCTAGATTTTCCGCAGTTTGTTTCGCCGCCTCTTGCAACACAGGATTTGATTCTGGCATCGGCATGTTGATACAGACGACGCTATCTTTTCCGAGCACGTGTCTGTACGCTGCTGCCGTTGTCCCAGAGTCAATGCCTCCTGATTGTCCGATAACTACCTTCCGATTCTCTAAAGGAACGTCACTAAAGAAGTTTTCGATACAGCTTTTAACTGCTGTAAAAAGTTCTTTGTCGTCCTCTTGTGCGCGTTCGGTAATTGTAGCCATATTGTCATCATAAACAAAGTCGAACGAACCGCTTGCATGGGCCGGGACTTCGTAGATTGGCAGACCGTTTTTGTTATAAACAGTCGAACATCCGTCGAAGACAATAATATTTTTACCAATGTTCTGTACTCCAGAATTATTTACATAGATCAAAGGGCTGGATAATTTGTATCCCAGATATCTTCGCATAATGTGACGCCGAGCGAAATTCTTTTGCCGTTCTTTAGATTAACTTCGATCGGCTTTAATAGTTCGCTAAGTGGCACACCGAGTCCTTCTGCGAGTTTGCGACTTGAGTGGAAGTGTCGTTCATCATCAAACATGCGGTAATTAGGCATAAGAGTTTTAAATGTTCTTCCAATATATTTACCGTCCGAGTAGACTACACCGGTATTGAAAAGTCGAAAGTAACTGTTTTCACCGATTGACTGCTGGTCTCTAACCACTGTGCCAAAAACGGCGGTGATACCTTTTCTTGTCGCTTCTTGAATTCTTTTGTGTTCTTCGACCGTATCCCGAATGAATGATTCATTCTCGAATTCGTCACCAAGAAAATATCCAGTAGTACAAAGTTCGGGGAAAATGATTACATTAATCCCTCGCTCCTTGGCGCTTTCAATTTGGCCTACAATATAATCAGTATTTTTATCCGGCTTTCCCGATGTTATGTTCATCTGACAGAGTGATATCTTAAGCCCATTTAATTTGGACATTATTACCTCCCAGTTTTGTAAGGTTGAAACTTCTGGAAATTAAGATTCTTTTTGGTTTTCAATGACCTTTTATTGTCTACTTTGAGTTATACAATATTTCATAAAAAAAACAAGGATAATTTTGTTGCGAATATTTTACTAATATAGTTAAATTGATAATAGAAATTGTTGTTACATTGATAATTAAACAGGAGGAGTAAAATGGCAAAGACGAAGAAAGTGCCACCACAGATTTTTCTTTCAATTCTTAAGACCCGAGATCGATCTTATTTTGAGGAGCTGTTTAATAGCATAAAGGAAATCACGGGTCTAAAAATTCCCGGAAAGTGTAAGTTCTGTAAGAAAGATGCGTGGCATCTCTTTGAAGAGAACGTTGAAAATGACGAAGGACTTTTGAATGACGAGCAAGGCAAGCATTATCTTTGTTGTGACAGCACTGAATGCATGTCTCGCGCCTTGCCTGAATTGGTATCTAAACTTTTCGGTTCGATTCAGAGCGAAGTAGATTAAGGAGTAAGAATTATGAATAGTGAAAATACCTTTGATGTCATTGAGAGATTGGGTTTAAATTCTTCACAGAATGGTGACTTTATCGAAGTGACACGTTCAAATGACGAAGGAAGATTGCCGGGAACCTTTGTTGCTCAATTACTTGAGATCAAGTATCTGAGCTCGAAAGTAACATGGCTTGATATGATCATGGGTACTGACACGGGCAAGGGTCAAAGAGTTTCTTCAAACACTTTGCACATTAGTAAGGTTCGCAAGTTGGATGCTGGAGAGCTTCTGGATCGTTTAAATAAAATATCTTGGGAAGTGTAATCTTGTGCCCCACATTTGTGTGGGGTTTTTGATTTTAGCAATGTTTTGTGGTATGTTTTAGCCATTAGCAGCTTGGCAGTGAGAGGAGGCAGAGGATGGATTACGAGTTCATTGAGTGGTATAAGCTCAGTTTGGATATTAGGTCTGACCTGCTTACCGTAACAGAGGGAATAAGATCAGGAGCTAATGTTGAATTGTGTAAACTGGAGAAGCGGGAATCTCAAAAGAAGCTTCTGGAATTCTGTTTGAAGAGGTTCGGACTTGTTTTCAGAGTTCGTGGCGATAATTATTACATTTCGAAAAGCAAATTACTGCTCGTTAGGCTGTGGAGTGGGGAGATCAAGACTGGCGAATTTCTCGGCTACCCAAAATGCTGTGTTGCGGCATTCGAAGAGGGACCAAATGCCATGATACTCTCTAGTGACGCAACGCAGGCGTCAGCGGTAAGATACTGTCGAGAGCTTGAGGATATTTTGGATGGCGAAGATTTTGATGAAGTGCGGCTTTATAATCAGCATATTCCTTGCAGTATTCATTGTGTGGAGTCTTTAAAAATGGCGAAAAAGAATAGAGCTGTTTTAGAGGTAAACGATATTGAGGCTGCTAACTATTTGAGAAACTATAATCTCAATTTAGTCTATCGGCTAGCTTACAAGTATCCACAAGGCAAAAATAAATGACGATAGTGATTAGAGAGCCCTCCTTGCTGAGGGCGTTTTATTTTGTTAAAGTATGTCAATGAATAGTTTAGAGACTTTTAAATCAAAAGATGCTGAGTCTAAAATTAGTGACTTGCCTGAATCCGCAACTTTGGTTAATACTTTCACTATTTCAATTAAGGCACGTGGCGATAAAGTGGAACTTCCTCTTTATGAATATGGAGATACTATAGGACACAAAGATGGTGAAAAAGAAATATACTATCGATATGTTTTGGGATGGCCCAAAGATTTTTTGTGTGGCGAAATCAAATCATTAGTGGAGGCATCGCCATATTGGGGAAAGGTCCCCAAGTTTACAGATGAGAATTGTTATTATTATGATATTGCTGTTGACAGACAGGTTGGGGCTGAGATACCAAAAGAAGAGATTAAGAAGAGGGTGGCGTTTTATTGGGATCAGGGCAAAAAGGCTTTTGCCTTTCTTGATGGCAGTAGTAAAAAAAGTAAGTAAATTTTTAGTTTTTGTCTTAGCGCCCTTCTAATTTTTTCAACGCGTAAGCTGTATATGTGGTTGCCCCACGTCCTTCAGTTGCGAACTCTGGAAACATGCCGTCCATGCTTTCAGATTCTTTATTCTTAAATGTAGAATATTTTTTAAGAAGTTTTATATATGTTTTGAGGGAATTGAGTCCTAGGCTGGCATTATACAATACATCTGTTGAGCAACTTCCTAACTCTGAAATAATGTCTTCCGCTGCTCTGATAATTCCACGCAAATTTCCAACAATGTGTAAAACGTGGTTACTCCCCGAATCCATTATTTTTGTAGACTCTTCGTCTAGTATTTTCCAGTCCTCTAAAAAAACTTCGATCTCCTGTTTACTCGCCTGATTGTTTTGAATTTT
>JACQCW010000099.1 GCA_016201425.1 Candidatus Vogelbacteria bacterium
AATCGCTGATCAGAGAAACAAAAAAGCTGACTCACATGGAGTCAGCCGAGAAAGTCTTCGAAGCGCGGCAACAATTATTCAAAGAAATTAATAGAAAGATGTGATATGATTTGGGTGTAATTTAGGGATTGGAATATACTTATCCTTTGAGCTCATAAGGGACAAAACTATTTCAGTTTCGGCTTTAATAAATCCTTCGTCACCAATCTCATCAATCACATTATATAGCTCCTTCCCAAACCTCTCCCTAAGGAGATCGTCAGTGTCCACAAATCCATATCCAATTTTATCCGCCAGTGCCTTTCCAATCGTACTCTTCCCCGCCCCCGCCATACCAATGAGTGTTATGTTCATTATTTAAATATATCACAAAGGCCCCGGGTGGGGCCTGAAATTATTTAGAAAGTTCTTTGATCCTTGCGTAAATGACATCCAGATCCTGTAGAGGAAATTCGCTAATTTTCGTTTCTACATGGACAATACAAATTGTCACAACGGGATTGTTATCATTTCGCACACAACGTGCTTTAATAGTTGCGCTGATGCCTTCGATTTCAAAGTTAACGACAAACCCATGTAGGGTCGGTGTGTAAGTCTCGGTAACTGTTTCGCTCAACTTCTTCACAAAATCTTTACCTTGTACCATCTTCATTCTCCTTTCAACTACAACCGGCTATCGAGTTAAAATATTTCCATGTGAATTATTACACAACAGACTTAACTAAACAACTCCTCTTTTGGAAATCTTACCTTTGGCTTCAAGACGTCGAGCGGCGATCTATAACCCACGGCAAGAACAACTTGTGGGTAAAAGTATTCAGGCAAATTTAGTATTTTCTTAAAGGCGTCCTTATCAAACCCTTCCATTGGACACGAATCAATCTGAAGTTCCGCACATGCCGCCATGGCAAAACCAAGAGCGATATAAGTCTGTTTAGCGGCCCAGCTCTTTACCTCTTCTTCACTCATTTTTTGAATAGCGCCGTTTATCATTTTAACGTACCTTGTAAATTCGCCTCGATCTTTCGAATGCACTTTTGCCATAACATCGGTAAAATCCTCCGCTCTCTTCGAGAGATCTGTCCGTACAGAAAAAACCAAAAGAAAATTGGAGTCTGTAATTTGGGACTGGTCCCAGGCGCTCTTGCGAAGCTTTGCACGAACCGCTGGATCTACAATTATATTCACATGAAACTGTTGTAAACCATACGACGTTGGCGCCAATCTAATTGCTTCTAAAATTTTATTTTTATTATCTTCTCCAACTTTTTTTGAAGCATCAAAACCCTTAGTCGCATATCTCCAATTTAAATTATCTAGAAATGGCATTTATATTGCATTAACTAATAATAGAGTATACCATACCAGGGCAAACAAAAACGCTCCAATTTACTCAGAGCGTTAATCAAAACTATTTTATCGCAAGTTCCTCTAACGCTTTTTTTTGAAAACCTCTTAAATCTTTTAATCTTGTGCCATCTAACGAGTGGGTGATCAGATACTCAATACCACGAACTTTATATATATCTATGACCGGCTTCACTAGCTCAAGAGCAATGGAATAAAAGTCGTTCGTGTGCTCAGTAAAATAATCCGCATCAACGTTAGCGCTGCGAAGCTGACTAACCTTTTTCTTCTCTATGGACATGCCATCTTGAATATAATCCGCTATCCCCTCTTGGACCAGACGATTCATTAACTCATCTAGATTACCAGCGCTCTTTGGATTCAACTTTTGCAAAATATTCTCCGGAACTTTATGTATATATTTATCAATGTAAAAGTGGACAAGTTCATGATTCAAAGTAGTCCGCAAATTAACTTGCCTATCAACACCTACGAGTAACCCGATAGACCAATTCAAACCATCATTATCAGTAATCGTAAGGTATGTTGTGTCTGTCGAAAGATAAATCGCGGAATCATCGGCACTATATGAAGAGACTGACCCCCTACCTAGGTTGGTATATAGAATCTTCGGCATTCCCTGATACTTTATTCCGAACCGTTTCTCCTGCAAGCCGATCATCTCTCTCAAATTTTTTTTGACGAAACTTTCAGCCAGGAACCTACGCCCTTTAATGCGCAATTCCTCTGGCATGAGTTTGATCGAAACACACATTATTATCAACAGTAGGGACACGAACGTTAACAACCTTGTTTTCACGCTAACACAACCTCCCGTGGTTCATGACTCAAAGTTCAAAGTCTATATTTTATTTCAAACTACCATTTCTAGCCCCCTATGCAAAGCAAACTAAAGAATATCTTTTATTTCTTTAAGTGAGTCGACAATCCAATCAGCTTGAAATAGTCTATCCTTCTTGAATGTGTGAGTTACAGCAAGCACATTAGCACCAGCGCCTTTTGCCGACAAAATACCGTTCACAGAATCCTCAATTGCTGCGCACGAACTAGCGGGAGCATCTATTTTACTGATCGCCATAGAGTATGGTTCGGGATCTGGTTTGCCTTTACTAACCATGTCCCCAGTGACAACGACCGGGAAAAAATCCTGCAAATTAAAACGACCAAAAATAGCTTTCTGAATTCTTGCATGACTAGACGTCACCAACGCAAGATGATACCTCCCTACTAAATGATTAATCAAATCAGTAAACCCAGAAAAAAGTTTAACATCGGCTGCCAAAATCATCTCGACAAATTTATCTATCTTTTCAAATGCCATATCTTCGGCCGACGCACCTTCTATATTATGTTCGACGATTATATGAGCAAATATATCTGCTGATGTTTTGCCCTTAAAACTTTGCCACTCGGCTTCAGTCGGGTAAATATTATACTTATTCAAAACATAATTCTCGGCCATAACATGAATAATTTCTGAATCTACAATAACCCCATCCATATCAAATATGACGGCTTTGATATCATTCACAAGTGATACAACAACAACCAGAAACAAAAAGTTTCCGCAAAAAAGGGCACAGCCTGTGCCCAAGATGATTACAAACGCCTTATCTCACGAGTCTCTAAATTTAACAAAAGTCGAGCGTTTTGATGGCGAAAAACGAGTGAAAGTGTTGCTGCAGCGCCTTTTTCATCTGGTTCTATTTCGACTTTCAAAAGTTCGCCATAAGTTGGTCCAGTACCCAACTCTGTACCCGTGCCATATGCCTCCTCCAAAATATCGCGCATCATCTCTTCATGAGTGATACACAAGACTCTTACTCTTTTTTTGGAATCTGAATTTGCCTTCCTGGCGAGTCTCTCAAGATTTGCGACAACTCTCATAACACGTCTTCTAAGAGATCGTGGTAACTCCATCCCGATTGGCAAACCTACCACACTGGCCCAATACTCCATCCACGACTTGGATTTTCCCTCCTCTGGTATCTCCGCATATGCTTCTCCAGTCAAAATTACGTCTCTTAAAGACCAAACAACTTTTGGCTTTCTAATTCTGATGCCTGCCTTATCAAAAGCCGACCATATCACATCAGCGGTTTGCAACGCGCGCCGTTTGGGACTACTCCAGATAATCATGATCTCACCATCTTTTTCAAAACCAGCCAAAATCGACGCAGCCAAAACTTCCACCTGCGACACACCTTCAGGCGTTAAGTCTCCCTCTACAGCCTCAGAAAACAGATCCTCATCAGTATATGTAGGTTTTCCATGTCTAACAAAGTCACAACGCATAAAGTCCTCCTTGCCCACTCTATGTCAAAGAGCTAAACACCAAGACAAACTCTAACATAACTACTTAAAAAATTCTTTTCTGATCTTTTCAACAGTATCAGCATAATCCTTCATCTGTTCCCTTCTTGGTCTCGGTATATTAATGGGGAACACGTGATCAATCGTTGAATCCTTCATTAATATGACACGGCCAGCCAACGAAACAGCCTCTTCGATCAAATGAGAAACCATAACTATAGTTTTACCAGTTTCAAACCAAATCTTTAAAATGTCGTTATGCAACTCGAAAGTAGTCTTTGGATCCAATGCAGCAAAAGGTTCATCAAGGAGTAGCACAGATGGGTCGACAGCCAAAGCCCGAGCAATACCTACCCGCTGTCTCTGCCCTCCTGACAACTCTCTCGGATATTTGTTTATATGCTCCGTAAGACCAATGAGCTCAATCTGCTTCATGGCTTCCTTATGCAAACGTTCACCATGAACCCCCTGCATTTCAAGACCTAACTCCACATTCTTAAGAACGTTAAACCACGGGAACAGCGCACCAGATTGGAATACCATAGAGACATTTCCTGGGATGGTCACGACTCCGGTCGACTCCTTCTCAAGACCCGCGATAATTTTCAAAATGGTAGACTTGCCACAGCCCGATGGACCAATTAAACACACAAACTCGCCTCGATCTACAGACAGACTTACATTACGCAAAGAGGCCGCCTGGCCCACATCATAGGTCTTCCAGACACCATCAAACGCAATCACTTTTTCTTTAGTCGAATTTATAATGTTCTGCATATTGTAATAGTTTTTGCCAAACGAAAAAATTTAAAATCGCGATAGCAAGAGTCAAAACAACGAGTGATGCTACAAATATATCATTCTGCCCATTTGAAGCCGCACTAACAAGAATACTGCCGATGCCAAATAGATCACCTCCGGTGGAACCTGGTAGCATGTATGTATGAAGAACTTCGGCTACAATTATTAAATTCCAGCCTTCGGCCCAGGCAAGTATAGAGCCTGTTACAAGTTGTGGTAATATGGCAGGCAACAAAAGATCTTTAACTTCAGCAAATCCTTTAACTCGAAAAACGGCTGCGGCTGATCTTATATCGTTCGGAATTCCTGTTAGCCCGCCCACAATACTAAAGACGAGCTCCCACAACATACTAAAAGAGATAATAAATATCGCAGCTCCATTTACAAAGTTAAATTTTGTGAAAAACAAAACTATAGCTGGGAAAAATGCCAGGGCCGGCACAGACTCAATAATGTCATAAAGAGGCAAAAGAATGCGTTCTGCCTTAGGACTAAAATATATCAGAAAAACTAGGGGCAAAGCTACCACAACAGCAAAAAGATAAGCAATCGCAATTCTTCCCATAGTAGACAATAGGGCAAGTAAGAGAGTATAAAGAGTTAGCGCCGGCAGATGCAGAGTTGACTTACTGATTAAACTTAGTAACGCAAGCGAGATTAACAAAACAGCCGCTGGCACAAAAGCGTGCACGTACCAACTTTGTGCAATCGTTTTTGGATAATGTGGCCCAGATCTAAATCGTCGCTGGGAAGTATGTTTTGATTGTTCCGAAATTCTCATCTGCATATACTTTACTGTATAGTATACTATAAATATGTTCCGTATGTTAAAAGTGGAACATTACAGAATCTTTCATCGTTTTTACTTTCACACAAACTTAGATGTGCAATGCGAACATCTAGTTGCGTCGATTGGAATCTCGCTCAGGATGTAGTTAGTTCCCACCGAGAATTTTATTGATTGCAGAAAAAACTGAGGCAACCTGATTACCTGATGTGTCCATCGTAAAACCCTGACACGTCTTACCAGCCAAAACCAAAATCTCACAAGGAGTAACGGCTCTGTTATAAAGTCTAATTTCGTCTAATGACCCAACACCATATTGAGGATAACTCTGAGCATTATCAGACCCAAAATAGAGATCTGACCCCGCGGCGTAACCTCTAACAATACTGAGATTGGTCGAAGTAGCGAGTTGGCCGTCCAAATAGACACTGGCAACCGATCCATCATACGTCACAGCATAATTATGCCACTCTGAAATATTTGAAGGCTCAACCGTTCCCACCTCATAGATATTGCTCAACCGATCTGTACTATCGAGTACTGTAAATTTAACTTTTTTAGTCCCGCCAACTGGACCGATCTCATACCCAGCTCCATCTCGAAGAGAGATAAACCAATCCGAACCGGCCCACACGTCCTTGTGAGCCGCATCAGACTTGGCCCAAAGATCTATTGAAAATCGGCTTGGATAAAATGTTTTTGAGGTACTCACCACACAATAGGAATTAAGACCATCCAAGCCAAGGGCATTGCCTATTTTACCCTCCGCATTAGTAACTGCTCCACCCTTAGTGTCACATCTATTTGCATTATTATCGAAAGACCAAAAACCAATAATTCCCAAATTTATGTCTGGCGCCGGACCAGTCCATGTTGTTGTGGTGGCGGCCGGAGTAACAGTCTCCGTATTCACCGGCGACGACACCACCTTGGGCAATTCAGATGGGGATGCGACCACCTTGTCTGAAACTGTGAAAAAATTGCTCGCTCCCAATACTTGGCCGTCCGATGTCTTTGCCACAATATAATATTTTCTTCCGACTAAAAAGTTGTCTGCAACCTGCCAGTTAAAAGAATTCCCAACGAGCTGATTAGACAAGCCACCAACCGAATGACCGCCCGTCTCAATCCAAAAATCAAGTGGCGTAGAACTGTCTATCGGTACCCTACTGAACGATATTGAAGTGACAGCACCCTTGCTTAGTGAATCACCGATAGTATCAAAAATTACAGACGTGGTCCCTGGATGTTGCAACAAATAAAGCTCTTGAGTTAGTGATTCGAGAATGTTTTGATAAATTGAATCAATAGCTTCCCTGAGACCCACATTAGCGTTCAAAAGATTCTGAGAGCTTTGTTCAATGCCCCTCACCTGTACCAACAGCTTAAGAGTGTCTGAAAATTCAGCATACGAAAATACTGGCACCACAAACGACATAATGGTTAAAAGAACGACTAAAAATTTTATTTTTGTATTGAAATACTTCATAGAATATATTATATACCCAGTAAAAAAAGAAAATATACTCTCTTTCCTACTCCTTTTTATCAGTATTCGGTTCAAGATTCAAACAAACAGAGTTCATACAGTATCTTTTGCCCGTTGTTGTTGGTCCATCATCAAAAAGGTGGCCCAAATGAGAACCGCACTTTGCGCAAACAATTTCAGTTCTGTTCATACCATAACTCGCATCTTTAATCTGCTTAATGCTCCCGGGCATAGCCTGATCAAAGCTCGGCCAACCAGTACCAGAATCAAACTGTGCGTCAGCGTTAAAAAGAGGGTTTCCGCATGCAACACATTTATACACACCGCCCTCTGCCTTATGAACATACTTACCACTAAATGGTGGCTCAGTTCCTTTTTCTCGTAAAACCTCGTATTGTTGTGATGTTAACTTATCTCTCCACTCCTTGTCAGATTTTGGCATATTATTATCATCTGTCATTTTATTTTTTATTCTCTTTTAATAGTTCTCTAAATCTCTGTTGAACTTTTTCAAGTTTTGGATCAATAACCAATTCACAATATGGTTGACCTTTGTGTGTGTCATAATAGTTTTTATGATAATCCTCCGCCGGATAGAATTTGTCTAGAGGCTTAACCTCGGTAACAATAGGCCTGCCGCCTGAGTGACTAGTTTCAAGATCGGCAATATACTTCTCTGTCTTTTTCTTTTGTTCGTCAGACGTGTAAAGAACTATTGACCTATACTCGGTTCCGACATCATAGCCCTGCTTATTTAAAGACGATGGATCATGCGTTGAAAAGAAGACAGTCAGTAAGTCATCAAAAGATATTCTCGAGGGATCAAATTCGATTCTGGTCACTTCAGCATGCCCAGTACTTCCAGACGCCACATCGTAATAAGTCGGATTAACTTTTGTTCCTCCGGCATATCCTGGCTCTGCAGAAATTACACCATTTAACATTTTGAAAATTGCCTCTGTACACCAAAAACATCCCCCACCAAATACTGCTATTTCATTTTTCATAAATTACTAATTAACCAAAAGTAAAGGTAAAAGCACTAAGCCCAGGTTTATCAACAATCATTTTGATCGTGTGGACACCATAATCTGTTCCACTAACAACATCATACAGTTTGTTGTCTTTGATAAATATTGTTTTTACTTTTGTACCGTCTAAATATACCGCTGCACTAACGCCGTCCTTAGAGCTACCGACAAAATAAACATTCTGGGAATTATATTTAAGATCAATCTCCCCGCCCGAATTTTTACTTTCCGCAAACTGATCCTGAATGCTCCACTCTCCACCGAGATAAATTTTATTTGTCTCAAGATTCTTCGGAACAACCAACGTCTGAGTTCCTGCCCTACCCACCACCCCATTCCCCAAATATTCGTTTCGTGCAGAGCCAAAATACATTTCAGGACTACCCACCCGAGAGGAGTCCACTGATATGACATCCTTGGGTAATCCGATCGGCATTTGACTTATTTTATCTAAACCCAAAACGGCCGCCCTTTCGCTTAGAGCCTTTTGTATCGCAGCTTCTGTGTCGGTATATCCACCTTCACCAATGTGATCATCGACTATGTAACCATCTATATCAATTAGATACTCATGTGGCCAGTACTGATTATGATAGGCACTCCATGTGGCGTAGTCATTATCTTGTACAACCGGATATTCCACACCCAAATCCTTCGTCGCCTTCAAAACATTATTGTAATCCTTTTCAAAATCAAATTCTGGGGTGTGAACGCCGACGATAACCAATCCTTTATCTTTATACTTTGAATACCAACTCTTCAGATATGGCAAAGTCCTCAAACAATTTATGCAACTGTATGTCCAAAAATCGACAAGTATCACCTTTTTGCCAATCAGACTTTTGAGAGTAAAGGGAGCGGTATTTATGAAGCCCCCTCCCGGAATCAGCTCTATCGCCGATGAATACTTCAAACTTTTTTCTTTCAAAATTTGAGTTCGATCAGTACTATTTGTTGCTGTAGTGGAACTGGCCGAAGTATTCGTCCTTTCCACCTTTTGTACAGCTATTCTCTCCACCGACACGACATCGGACTGCTTGGGCTTTGTTGATTCGATGTAAAAAATAGCCGCTAAAATTATAACTATCGCAATAAGAAGTTGTAGTGGTTTATTTATCATTTTAATTTGTGGTTACAACTGTTGATGCGAGGTATGAAAGAAAACCCGGGATAATTGGCAGAAGGCATGGACTCAAAAAAGATGCCAGGCCCGCAAAGAGGGCAATGCTTATATTTACCAAGGTCAAAGAATTAATGTCCCCGCCCACACTTGTTCCAATATTTAGCGAGGTCAGCAAAGATGTGAGGACGGAAAAATTTGCCACTTTGCTAAGCTCATTAGTAAAAACAAGAATACCAATGCCAATCAATAATGCACCGAAAAAATACTGAAATGCGACTAGCCATTTACCCATCTTAAGGACAAGTGCTTGGGCTTGCTCGGTAAAATACCCAACCAACAAGAACGGAATTCCAATTCCAAGTGTATATGCGAATAAAAGAATAAGTGCACTCCCAGAGTTAGAGGTCGCTAAAGCAAGAATAGCACCCAAAGCAGCGCTGACACACGGTGTCCAACCAACAGCAAAGGCGGCGCCAAAGACAAAAGATGTTATGTAAGAATTTTTAAACTTCCATTTAACGGAAATTGTATGCTCTCTCGTCAAGAAGGCAGGGGCGATTATGTTTAACAAAAACAGACCGAAAAATATTATGATTACTCCCCCAAGCCTACCCAGCCACACTTGAACAATTTGGGATGAATGAGACAAAACAGTTTGAAGGAGTATCCCCAGAATGGAAAAAACGAATGAAAATCCGAGGACAAAAAAGACACTTGCAAGAAATATATCACGTCTTTTTTGTATCCCCATCTGATCATTTTCCATAGATACAATTATAAACTACTTGTCCAAGGCGTCAAACATTATCGCAAAGATCTGAACATTCTGAAAAGTATTCATTGTTTTAACCTCTTCCGATAAAACAAACTTTATAGCGACACACTCGTTAGACGGGGTAAAATTCAGATCCCGAAGCTGAGTCTCGAAGATTACGTTCACATAAACCTTTTTATCATCTCTATCCGACAAAAAATACGCTGGCTGTTTGGCAACATACGTAACCTCAAGCCCCATCTCCTCCCTAACCTCGCGCCTGATTGCGTCTTGTGCATTCTCTCCCCAATCAAGTCCCCCACCCGGTAATTCCCACCTGCCGTTATCCTCTTGAACAATCAAAAACTTTTTTCGCGTCTCGTCTAAAATAAGGGCCTTCACACTCACACGATAATAACATTTTGGTATTTCGAAATTCATAACCTCATTCGACTCATAATTAATAGTGATTATAACTTTACCCTTAGATTGTGGTAAAAACTGTTCGCGACAACTAACCCAATTAGGGATCCGAGGATTGCTCCGGCAACAACGTCCGAAAACCAATGGATGCTGACAGATACGCCAAGACCTATATATGACGCGTAAATTAGAGAGAGGTAACGAATAAATTTATTTTTAGGATACATCATTAAAAAGGCTACTGCTCCAGCAAAAGCAACCGTCGTGTGAGATGATGGCCAGCCCCAAAAGATGCCGTGCTCTAAAAAACCAAAATGGAAGTCGTGACTAATGTCTACTAAAGATGCGTGCGTATAAAATTCTGGCTGCATACGACCTGTAATAGCCTTATAAGCCGAAGAAATAAGCAGCGCGATAATACTCGCTTGGGCAACGGCCACTGACGTATTCATCATCTTTTTATCATTTCTAAATTCTCCTAGAATATACATTCCCACTGTAAAAATTATAGGTACAAAAAATCCTAGAACGGCGGCGGGCAATCCAAGCGACTGAATCTCTCCCCTGGTGACTTCAAAGTACCACCAGTCAAAACCGCTAGTAACTAAGAAGTAAGTGGCAACTATCATAAGGAAATGCCAGGGCAAGTTTCGCCAACTAAAAACCCTTGTAGTATTTTTCCAAAATTTATATCCAATCTCCCGAAACATAGACTAAATCTAACATGAATTTGGACTATCAGAAGACGCTCGTCTGTGGAGAACCAAGACCTGTCACGTAATCATAATGAGCTCTAGCATCACAAAAATACGTGCAATCGCCATTACTACCACTCGTAATGTCACGAAAAAAACCTTTGTTGTTAGTTTTTGCTTTATCAGCATAAAAGATCTCATTAGAGACTCCGCTACCAAGAGCTCTGATGGCCGCCCACTGTGGAGCGCCGGCGGATGTTCCGCCCACAATCTGCCAAGCTCCCCTTCCCGTAGAATTTGAGAGATAAACTGAAAATCCAGTCGCGGGGTCGGCATTGTATGAGACATCTGGAATGCCTCTCATATTTTTATCACGTGGAATTTTATAATCCTTCTGATACGCCGGTTCGGGTATATAGGCACTTACTCCCCCGCCACTACCATCCCAACCCAACTCTCTAGAAACAGTACCGTCAGCCTTAAAGACTAAAGTTGTCCCACCAACAGCTACAACCTTACTCGAAACAGCAGGCCACGACACGCCTGCACCGTTATCTCCTGAAGATGCAAAAAAGGTCACGCCTGATTTCGCCATGAAATGCGTGTCCAACTTATCTTCGCCCGAAAATTCTCCCCCACCCCAGCTCATAGACACAGCTACAACGTCCGAACGATTACGAGCGTAGTCGACAGCCTTAAGCAAATTTGTCCCACTATCTGTCAAAGCTTCAATAAGTAAAATCTTGGCGTGTGGAGCAACTGCATGTGCCCACTCTACGTCAAGCGCTGTTTCCCCCGCCCATCCGGAATCTGTCTTTACCTTTGAACTCATTTTATGCACCTCCAAACATTTATTTTTAAGCGTGCAATCTACCAGCGAAAAAGTTTTATCAAATACGCCCAGGTCATGTTCAATCATTGGAGAATCAAATGCGTCGATTATAGCGATAGTTCCCTTGCCGCCATCTTTTGGTAAATGATATGCAATCTTGATTTTGTCCGGAGTGATGCCCTGAGGTAATTGTGCCTGTGGTCCAAAAATGTGGATCGGTGGCCTCGCCCTGAAGGAATCAAGATCGCTTGTCCGTGCAAATAAAGTAAGCGGAAAAACAAAAAGTATCAATGCAAAATAATATTTTTTCATTTTCATGTATCAATTAATAATCAACATTCGTGCTAAACGCAAATCGTCGAACGAATACTTCTCATTAAACTTTTCATACACAGGCGTGAGTCGATTTGTATCCAGATCCCGAAAAGCAGCGTGAATTTTTGCTAGATCTCTAAGAACGTCGGGTGAAAGAACCCCCCTTATCTCATCACGATCGATCTTGCCAAGTTCAACCAGATCTTCAATGTGTGAAAAAATAGTTTGCACTTTAACTCCCCTAATTTTAGCTATTTCTGCAACACCCTTATTTTGCTTCCAAAGATCCCACGTAACCAACTTTGTATCTTGCTTCTTTGGCTTATTGATTTTACTCTTTTTCACAGCATTCAAACTTCCATCTGATGCAACAATAAAGTTGTTGTGCATCTCCTCCAGCTCATTTTGATTCATTTTTGCAAACGCCTCTCGCGCTTCATCAGATCCGATCCTAAACTCCTCGTCCTTCGCCAAGATATCAGGATGAACCTTAAAAGCGCGCTCGTTCCATCCGAGCAAATAAAGCCCAGAAAGTCTCCTCACACGAGATAGAGCAACATAACCCTGACCATATTCAAAAACTCGTGAGAGATCCATGATCGCCTCATCCATGCTCATCCCCTGACTTTTGTGCACAGTGATCGCCCAGGCCAAACGCAGGGGGATCTGAGATATTCTCCCTTTCACTTTACCATTTTCTTCCACAATCCATTCGGCTGGTTCTACTGTCAAAACCTTTCCATCACGCAACTTAATTTTAGGATAACGCCGGTCACCCTCAAACCCAATAACTGTCCCAAGTGTACCATTCACATATCCCTCTTGCTGACTATTTTTTGTAAACATTACTTCCGCACCAAGTTTAAGTGAAAGTATTTCTGGCGAAAGACATCCTCTTTTTAAAATCGCGACCAGTGCGTCGTGACCAGTTGAAAGCATAGTAAAAACTTCTTTCTTGTCTTTAATCCTTTCAAGAGTCGCATCGTTAACATTGTCAACGTTCACATTATGCGAAAATAGTTTAGGAACATTGGGCGGCAATTCACCCGGCAAAATCTTCCGTTTATGTAAGTGCCTTAAGTGATCACTACTAAATTTGTTTTTTCTGATGGCCGAAAGAATCGAAAGAAAGATTTGATCATCCTGCCTATATTGATCCGTCAAATAGCAAGTAATCAAGCTGGCCTTGAGCCACACTGGAGAACAAAAAGCGAAGCGTTTTAAGTCATCTTCTTCCTCGAGCATAGATATTTGCGAACCTTCACCCGGGTTTGTCCTCACAACGGGAGGAAGCTGAAAAAAATCTCCGACTAAAATAACTTGTAGCCCACCAAAAGGAGACTCTCTTTGCTTCACTTCTTGGCAAACCATATCCACCATAGTTAAAATGTTCGGCGACAACATCGATACTTCATCGATTATCAAAACCTTAGAGTGCCTGATGCGCTTGGCGATGTATTCTGTAGAAGCAATCCTATCAATATCATGCGAGGTGAGCCTGTCCTTAATGCCAATTCCACTCCAAGAGTGTACTGTTAATCCGCCAATGTGGGTGGCCGCAATACCAGTTGAAGCAGTAATTGCAACTTCGACATCGTGGTCGTGCAGATACTTTACATAATCATTTACAACATGGGTTTTGCCCGCGCCCGGCTCGCCAGTCAAGAAAACATTCGCCCCTGTCTTTAATATTGAAATCGCCTCTTTCTGGTTCATCCGAACATTGTATACGTTTTAAAGTTATCCTCAAAATTTTAAATATGTTCTTATGTTCCAGGTATTATTACTTTTAATCATCTCCATCTCTGGTATCTCGTGACCAGATACAAAGTGACCTTCGAGGTTGTGATCAAACCTTTTCCCTTTTACAAAACCTAGCTTTTCATAAAATGTGATCGCACTTTGATTATATATCGCCACGGTCAACTTAATAGGGTTATCATTATTAAAATATTTAAAGGCCTCGTTCATAAGCCGTGTACCAAGACCTTTCCCTTGAAATTGAGACAAAATATAAATCGATCGAATACGGTTAAACTCCGACAACCTTTCTGCACAAATATATCCTACTACCTTTTTACCCCTCTTAGCTACCCAAAATTTTACGGCTGAATCTGGATTATTAATTACCTCCATTCTCTTTTGTATCCTTTGCTCATTAAAAAAGTCTTCACTCATTATATCCTCCCGAGTAATCCCAAACTCCTCATTCGGAAATGTCTCCATCCAAACCTCTTTCTGTATTTCAGAAATACTGATCGCGTCATTAACCGCCGCTTGAGCTATCTTAATCTCTCCATCCACGTTCAACCAACTTTCCTTTTTTATCGGCAAATCTATTTTCCATTCTGGGTGCCGATTGACCAAATCACGAATATATTCCCATTGTAATCCATGGAATCCAAACTGTTTTTTATACACATGCTCATCACCCTCCACACTAAAACGAGCGGCAACTTCAGGTGGCGCAAATTTTATCCCCTCTGATTCCACCAAATGTCTAAACCATACACACAAAGCAACATCTTCAGGATGATATTTTTTTAACGCGCCTTCATCTGCCAATCGAGCACTGGTTTCAAGAAACTTTTTACTTCTCAAAGAAAAGCCCCCGTTACCCACCACCAAGTGGCCATAAAGTTTTTCAGGGAAATCAAAATTATCTATTGACCAATTGTCTACCAGCCACGGAGCACCAATATAGTCGTACTTTAAAAAGTTATCTTCCCAAGATTCCGGATTAATTACGAATCCGTCATACTGAACCAGCAAAACAAAATCCGTCTCTACATATTTATATAGGTCTCGAATACAAAATTCAGAAAATGCTTCAATTGAGTTCAAGGGCGAAATTTCTACCCTCCTCTTATCGCCAACGGGCAAAGAAGTAAGCAGTTTAACTTGTGCAAACTCTATTCTCTCAGACGAAATATCGAGAGCCTTAGAAAGTCGCCCAGCGTTAACACAATCAATACCGAGCAGAGTTACATTTGGCAACTTAATATTCATACTGAAAGTATACCAACAAAAAAACCACTGGACTACGCCAGTGGAGTTGCTACACGTTAAATTACTTTGAGGCGATCCTCACCTTAGGACAAAGCTCGTCTTTCATCGCAGAGATCTCTCTATAAACCAAACTATCAGCGAACGTTCTTCGAGCCCTGGCGATGCCGTCTGTCAACATGACAAAAAGCTTACCACAGATCAAGAATAGCCAGATCCCACAAGCGTAGACCCAAAAGACGATACCTGCCGCTGCAAAAGAATCTCGACAAGACAAATAGATATTGTGGAAACAAACATATTCATTTAGATGGAAGAAGATAAACCACAAAATTACCCACGCAACAAAGAAGAGTCGAGACAACAGTTTTACCAGCAACTCCCTATTGTCATTCTTACTACCGGTTCTCCAGTCGAAATAATGACTGATGCCACGCTCAACAAGAACTGCGATAGCGACATAACTTGTGGCGAGAAACAGGAATTTCAAGCCAGTAAAGAGCGACCCCAGAACTGCGCCGACACTTAGGCTGGTTAACCCGGTAGCGACACAAGATACTGCCGCCACAGATCCCAGCTCAAGCAACGCAAGGATCGAAACAGACTTCCAAAAGGTCGGGCAATATCTAAGCTCTCCAGTCTTCTCTACTTCTTTCGAAATCCTCATGGCAATTTTTGCGACAAGCGAATCTCGCAAAAGTTCACCCTGGTCGTTCAACTGACAGAATGTTGAAAACAGGAATACGAGAGTCACCGGCATAAATACCGCCGTCAGTAGAGCTGGGATAAAGTATAAAGCCTTAAGTCCCAGAAGAGCAGGCCACAGATGGACAATTGTACTAACCCCAAATACCGCGCCAAGAATCTCGGCCAAAAACATCAGACACAAAACGAATCTCGCCATAACCAATCCTCCTTGTAGATATCAATGAAACAACACATGTCGAAGTTAAACTACCAATAAGTAAACATCTTGTCAACAAAAAACCACTGGCTACGCCAGTGGTACAACTACTATCCTTGGGAGCCGATTACTTGCCCCAGAGAGATGACACAACTCTTGGTAAATCCATTTCGATTTTGAACGGTTACCATATAACTCTCGGTCTTGTAGCCGTCGCCGTCGAGATCTTTTTCTGGATGAGAGTACGACGCCAAATTCCAGCCCGGCATATCTCTTGCGACAATCGCTTCAATCTCCCGTCTCATTCCTTCTTGTACTATCTGCTTAATCTGTTTTCTCAACTTTTCTGCTCGCTTTTTTCTTGCCTCTTCGTCATTATCGTTAACACCCATATCAATCACCTCCTTTTCCGAATATAGTTATATACAAAAAACTACAAGAAGTAAACCCATACTATTGATATTGAATAAACAACGGGCGCGGTTTTAATTTCAAAATATCAAAAGGTGTCATCATCCTAGGGCTTGGCGCCCAAAGATCGTTTTTGTAAAATAATTTTATACCTGTAAACTGCACCGGCTCCTTTTGAATATATTCGGTGTAACTATTTATTTTCCTCGCCGGCGTCCCCCACCCGTCCATATCCATTACAATCTCCACTTCTGGCAATGGTGTTATCTTTTTGTAATGAGTTACCATCGCTTGCGTAAAACGATGCACTATTAAAATTTTTGGCGGTAAATTATTTTCCTTAACCAAATTTGCCAAAAAGTTAGCCGCGTAATTTATATCTTCCGCGTCATACGTTCCAATTACCGTCCCCGGTCTTGCCCCGGTCTTCATCGAAAACTCTGGATCAATTGCCAGATGTACTTGTGGTAACTTTAAAAAACTTTTTAGCAGTGGTATTTCCGTCTGTAAATTACTCTGCCCCACCTGAATATCCAAAATTACAATTCCATTTACTTGACTTGCTAAATCAATTGCATGCTCAATTTGATCAGGCGGCATGCGAAGCATATATTTACCAGTCGGTCCCGAGCTTCCCTGAGCAGTTACAGCAATATAATCCATGGCCGGCGTAATAGGTGTATTTGGGTCTGCAAGGTGCCACTTCTTAATTTCGTCATTAAGTCTACCGAGCATATCTTGAGGAGGATATTCGCCGAGAACTCCCATACCTGTAGAATAAAAATTTCCATAATACGCAACAATACGTTTGAAAGGCAAGATCGCGCCGGCATTGGGATAAACTGTTTTGACCGGCCACAAATTTATGGTCGACGATGCGGTGCGTGATGTGGTTGTACCATAGTTGGCAACTTCGATTGATTTTTTATCGTATAAAGATTTATCCAATACCGGTATCGGCCTGACATAAGGAGTTGGTTGTTTGTAAACAACAGGCGTAACTGAAGAAAAATTTGCTTGGACAAGAAGGTATGCGATAGCAAATAACACAGAAACAAGAAATAGATATAAAATTATTCTTGATGAAGAACGCATTACTTACTTTCAGTTTATCATAAACCTACACGTATATAAAAATAAAGCCGTCTACCTTAGGTAGACGGCAATTAAACTACTCTACTTTTCCTTGCTCAATCATCTCGTTCTTTTTCTTCCATTCGGCATTTTGATGTAGATCAAGTGAGGCTCGATCAAGATTAAGTATCTTGAAGTCCTCCTCGGCCACGATATAGAACTTCGCGCCAAAGAGATTGAAGAGTTTCCAAATAGTATCATCGGCGCGATTACAAAATGTTGTTACCTGCACCGCTCTGACTTTGCGAAACTTCACAGCTTGAGTCAAGGCAAATGATCCGCCACCTCGTGGAACAAGTGTTTGCTTGGGCCAATTTTGAAGTCCAGAAATCTTTTCTTTAAATCTCTCACGATCTTCCGCAATAAGCTTCGCGGAAGGGCGATGCATATCGGGGAAAATCACTATAGCGGAGCCGTCTCTCAGACAACCGACGATGCCACTGCCGATAGCATCACTCGAATCCTTCGGACTGCTTCGATCAACAAAAATACCAGAGTCCGAACACCACAGAGGCCAACCAATGAAGGGATTCCAGAGATGTTCTATCTTCGCAACCGTCAAAATGTTGCTGGATAGATTCTCTAAAACAAAGCGTGTGAAAGTGGCTACGCCGAGCGTTGACGGATGATTGCCAAAGCAAACGACGACCTCGTCATCCGCAATCGGTGGAACGGTATTGGTAATTACCGTCTCTATCGACAGCAGCCTTTTAACACACATCTCCGTCACGAGAAAGGCCCAGATGTTGATCACATAGCGAAAAGGATTTTTACGTCCGAGTGCCATGCACGGAATCTTAAAAACAATCCCGAGCAGGGCGCCGCCCAAACCCAGAGCCGCAGTAAAGAGAAATCCTAACGTAAGGGCCGACACAACTCTCAGAGTTTTTATCATCCCTTGTTCTCCTTGGAGGTTTCCTTGCTTAAAAGAACGTATTTACCGCTTTCGGTCGTAACCAAAACCTGCGGCAACACGTTCTTATGGAGAGGCAAAAGAAGCAAAGTCATCTCGGTCCACCAGGAGGCTACGGATTTTGAAACTCCACTCTTGGATTCGACAAACCCAACCATTTCGTCTTTGTTGATCCTCTCGTTATTGATCGAAAAACCAACCGAATCAAATCCAACCGAGATCTGAAGTCTCGATACAGAGGGATCACCGGGCTGTGAAGACAAAAGTTTGCTGACATAACCGTCGACGCCTTTTACAATGCCGCGGATATCATTATTGCTTAGCCGGTCAACTTCACCTTCGGACCTCTTCTCAAGAAGACGAGAAAGATTCATGAGCCAAGGAAGAGCGTCATCCATTGTCATGACATTATACAACTCGTCCGCCAGTCTCCGATCGAGGGTCATGCTGTTCTGCACATCCTCAAACAGAGAGTCTTTTGAAGTCTCGGGAAGTGGCCGCTTGTGAACATTTTCGGGTGAAGGATTCGTCCAGGGTGATGGCTCAGACGACGAGGTCGTATCAAATATTCCATTTACCCGACTCTTGACCATACGCTTCATTCTTGCAAACACAGACATGACTACCTCCTGTATAGTTACCGTTATTTACAAAGTTCAAGCAAATATAAAATCAGAATTCTACTCGCAGTATATCATACATATACACTTTGTCAATGTTACACGGGAGCCGCGCATATATTTAGTTAATTCTAGTCGCTGCTTAGTTTAAAACCGATCCGGATTAACGGTTTTGAGCTCATGTTTTATAACTGATGTTTAATTCAAAAATCGACAAAAAGGCACCCATCGCGACCGCTGCCACAACCGCCGCAAAAATAAAACTATACGAAGGATTGATGACCCAGAGCGTGCCAGCAATCACTGACGCAAAAAGATAAACTATCCCGGTTAAAAAATTATATAAACCAATTGCAGTGGCCCTCCTATCTTTTTCAATATCGGCGATGAACGCCTTGCCCTGCGCTTCATCGATAGTGTAAAAGAGACCAAAAAGTAAAAACAGCGCGATGATTTGCCATTTTTGAGTAGCAAAAACAAATCCTACACACATCAATATATATGTTGTGTAACCAAGAATAACAATACTCTTGCGTCCGATTATATCACCTAGTTTACCTACCGGCACAGACATGACAACAAACGAAATGTTAAACAAAGAGTAGAGCAAGACCACATCCTTAATTGCGAAACCAACGAGATACGCTTTCAATAGCAAAAAGCTAAAACTAAAATAGGCCAGAGAAAAAATTCCGGCAGGGATCAAGAACAGTTTGAATCTAGGGCTTAGCGTTCTCCAGGCTTTAAACATATCTTCTTTCTCGTGTGGAATGCCTGGTCTATCTTTCATTATGACAAGCAACAAAACAGCCACCATGGCTCCAAAAACTGCCAGCACGAAAATTAGGTGGAAAGTATTTAAATCCTGGCCAAAACTAGATAACAAAAAATATGCAACCAAAGGACCTAGTATCGCGCCGGACTTATCGAGTGCTTTATGTAAACCAAATGCGTACCCCCTATTAGATTCACTCGCAACTGACGCAAGCCAAGCGTCCCGCGGTGGACCTCGAAAACTTTTACCTAAACGTTCAACTATTCTAAACATGGCAACGGACGAAATAGACGCTCCAAAAAGCAAAAAGAATTTTGCCAATGTCGAAAATCCATAACCGGCAAGTGCCAGTGACTTCCTTTTGCCAGACTTATCCGACAACCACCCTGCTATATAATCGAGTGACGAAGCGGCAAAATCTGAAAAACCCTCTACTAGCCCCAAGAGCGATGCAGAGGCACCCAACACCACAGTGAAAAAAATCGAGAAGACAGAGAAAATGGCCTCAGAACTGATATCAGTAAAAAAACTTACAAGCCCAAGCTTTAAAACATCGGGGTCAACATGTAAAAATCTTTTTTCACTTTCCATAAGTGAATTGTACCATAATAAAAACCGCCGTGATTGTGGTCAAGGCGGCGAATGTATCATTCTAAAACTAATTCGCTCTGTTACATGGAGCCCTCAACTCAATTGTGTCGATGAGTTTAACCCTACGCATTTGCTTATCAACAAAAGAGTAGCGGTCCCCCTCATACGGCTCACCAATTGGGATGACAGCCGTAATGATTCCACATGGCGCAACCCAACTTGTTTGATCAACAAGTGTTGCCTTGGAGATATGCCCATCCAATCTTGCTTCTGTCTCGGCATCTTCAGCGGGGCAGTAACGGATCTGCTTATGCCGAAGGAGAACATTTTTGATCCCTTCGTACATTTCAATAAGCAGGCCTTCAGATTGAGTTGTGATCTCCCCATCAAACTTCTTCACAATTCTGACTTCAGGAGTCCCTCCGGAACAACTAGCGTTTTCATCTTCTGTTGTCCACGTATAACCGTTATCAGATTGCTTGGGAAGATAGAGTGTACCACCAAGTGCCTCGAACTCGGCAATTGCTTCTTTGTTCGGTAGCCCATGGAAAATTGCCCTAAACACAAAGGATGGATTTACTTCATCTCCGGTAGTAACGACCCTGGATGACCTGTGAGCAGACCAAAAGCCATTAAAGATCGACGGGCCAGCCGGCTCTACGAGTAGAAAGTTATTACGCGTTTCATCTCGGCGCAAGTCTGCTAGGTCCATTTTCTGAATCCCGAGCTCAAACTCTAAAAGTTTTTTACTAAGCTTCACCGGCGGGTCGTATGTTATCGAAGTCAGATAGTTATTCATCAGAACCTTTCTAACTGTCGCTGAACCGTGAATATGTATTTCTGACTGACCATTATCAGAAACAGTCACGGCCCTATTTACGTGCATAAAGTCTTCGTCACAAACATTATGTAAGCATGCCTGTTGGTAAATCAACCGAGACCATTCTGCATTTTTAGAAAGGTCCTCGTCCGATAACGTATAGCTCAAACCAACATTTATCCCAAGTCGCTTAATATCCATCTCAGTTCCTCCTTTTTCAACGTACACAATATCAAATTCGCTTTTAAAATTAGCACTATTTACCACTATCGTCAACAATATTGACAAGTACTAGTAGATATGCTATAAGTAAACCAGATCCTAACGAAACCAAAGTACTTCGAAAACGGAACAATTTAAGGAGGACATCGATGATTTCAACGTCACTGGTAGTTGGTATACTCGCCCAACAAATCGCCATTCTGACACTGTTCACAATCTCCGGAACTATCGCCTTCTCTGGGATCGCCGATCGAATAGCGGCCGCCAAACTTCCAAAGGAACCGAAGACCGGAAAAGATGCGTTGTGGCAAGTCATAAGAATCATAACGGTTTTTGTGACCATGCTATCTGCCACCTATCTGGCAATGTGCCTGGGACTCAAACTCCGAATTCTCATACTGGCTCTTTGCTTCTTTTCCACCCAAAGATTCACCCACGATCTACTCGGTCAAACCGGTATTAGTGCACCCGCAAGAAGAATCGCTAGCGTCTTGATGTCAGTGGCGCTCAACTTCGGTTGGTACGTATATCCCAACTGGATCACAATCGACTTCATCGCACTCTTCATGGGTGTTCAGATGTTGGTTGCCTACCGAAACATTACCCTCAAACAATCAGCCATCCTATCCTTCGGGATCATGGGGTACGATGCCTTGATGGTGTTCGGCACGGGGCTCATGCAGAAGGTGGCGGAAGGAGCTGCAACCGGCGGCAAAGTTCTGATCCCAGTACTGGTGATGATTCCTAAAACCCTCTCGATCAATAGTAGTAATCAGTTTATGCTGGGTCTGGGAGACATCGTTCTTCCTGGATTCATCGTAATGTGTGCGCTCAGACTCGCAGTGAGACACCGAAGTCTGAGTCTCGCGATCGGGGCATGGCTAGGATATGTTGCTGGTTCCATCATGGCGCTGACGATGCTCTTTATCTTCAAGTTCCCTCAACCAGCAACAATCTACCTGATGCCCGGCACGTTCCTCGGACTGCTCTTGGCAGCATGGTGGAATGGTCTTGTCGACAAGGTTTTCTTCGCCAAGGAAGCCTGACCAAAAGTGATATTAAGCCTTAGTTACATCTTCTGAATCACAGAATTTGTATCTAAGGCTTTTTTTCTTAAAATATATTATTCGTTAAACCAAATATTTATTTTCTTGAGCGTTTTAGACTGGGAAAGAATGTCCATTCTATCTATAAACTGATCAACCGAACCAAAATTCTTTTCAATCATTTTAACTTCTTGATCTTCAATATTCTTTCTGATCGCATCTGCAAATTTATCTGCATGTATAACTAAATATGGACGGCCATTGTAAGCCGAGGCTTTTACAGGCATGTCATCTGTAATCCCCAACTCATTGTGAAGTTTCACAACGACATCATACGCCTCTGATAAATACCTCTCTCTGTCCCTCCACGATTGTGACAATAAAACCTTTCTTAAAATAGGCAAAAGGTCTTTTGAAGAGTCTAGTCTGGCAAATGCCGTCCCAAACCATTTAGAATATGGAGCATATCTTTTTTCCATCAAGAAGCAGAGTCCCATTACTGCTCTCACAATCCTCGCGGCCACTATTTGAGATCCAACTTCGTCTCCAACATCACCACATCTTCCCACAAACTCTTCGTCAGCAGCAATCTTTTGCCATTGTGAAGCAAGCATATACAACCAAATATCTTTGGGGTAAAATTTAAATTTTTCCCGTATCTTATTTAATTCGCCCAAGCCACCATAGAAGACTTCGCCACTTACCATCTCAAGCAAAGTCTGCTGAGAAAAAGTCAACCAATCCAAATTTGAGATCTCATTATGCGGATCAATCCTTAAACGCATCTTAAAGAATGATCGAATGGTAAAGATGTCTACCATGTGGTTTACCGGCCCTGAATTTATATCCACCGCAACCCGTACACCATTTGGCTGTGGCTCGCTAAAATTTGTCGAGTAACCCAAGAATTTATACGGTAGATTATCAGAGAGAATCTTCTTGATTTTTTCTTCCAGCTCATCCTCGTCCTCTTCACTTAAAAAGATAAAAACGCGCGGACCAAAATGATGATCTCTCGATATTGCGGTGTCATAACCAAGAACTTCCGAGCCCCAGCCCATGAGTCCCGCAGAATATTTCAAACCTGGAAAATTCTTTTCTAATATATGCTTAACCACCTCACGATAAAACCTCCTACTCAATTCAAGCCCCGAAATTAATTTATTTTCTCCATCCATCACACTGCAAGCTTATCAGGTTAAGCAAATTAAGTCTAAAAGTAAGTGGCTAGTAAAAAACCGTGAGGAATCAGCAGTATCATGTTCGTCATCCCCCACACAACACTGGCTCAATTTTAATATTGAAACTAAATCTTTGTTAATGTACATTGCTACTTGATGAATACCGAAGAGCCAAAAGCAAAAGGGTACAATTTTTATCCAATCTATCTCGGATTTACTCTTGGTATTTTGTGGCGCTCTTTCCATACTGTTAGTCTCCAGACAATTATACTTTTTGGCGCAGCATACCTTCTCGCCATTACTTATCGTCACTTGCATCTAAAGCGATCTTCCGCTGGTTTTTCTTTATTTATTCTCGCTTTTATCCTAGGCATCGTCCGATTTCAAATTTCAGATACTACACCCCCACCACTTTTCAACGCGATGATCGGACAAAAAACTTTCCTGTCCGGAGTAATTGAAGACGAACCAGAAAATGGTCCGGCTGGGATGAAGCTACTAGTGAGAACTCGCGACCAGGAACAAGAGGCCAAGGTTGTAATCTTTACCCGAAGTGGCAACAAATATAAATTCGGGGATTTGATAGCAATAAAGGGCAGACTCGATAAACCAGAGAACTTTACTACCGATCAAGGACTTGAATTTGATTATATTAACTATTTGCGAAAGGATGGCATCTTCTACACAATGCGAAATCCTGAGCTTACTTTTGTTTCCTCCGGACATGGCAACTTCATAAAGAGCTGGCTTTTCAATCTAAAAGAAGCTTCTACTGTGGCAATTGCAAAAGTGATTCCAGTACCTGAATCAACGATGCTAGATGGAATAATTCTTGGGGAACGCTACGCCTTCAGCAACTCATTCAAACAACTCTTTATGGATACTGGGACAATTCATATCGTTACGATAGGTGGATATCATGTAACACTTGTCGCGGAATGGATAATGGAAATCTTTAGTTTCTTACCAAAATATTTCGCAACGTGGATGGGAATTTTAAGTATCTTTTTATATATCATAGCCACCGGTGCAGCGCAGACATCAATACGAGCGGGTATCATGGCAACCATAGCACTCATCGCCAATGTAACCGGGCGAATGTATGAAGCATCGCACACCCTCATTGTCGCCGCTGTGATTATGATCTTTATAAACCCATTCGTATTAGCATACGACATATCATTCGAACTTTCTTTTTTGGCTACTGTCGCAATCATATTTCTTACGCCACGAATTGTACCCTACACTCAATGGATACGGTGGGAGTGGCTCCGGGAAATTATCGCTGTAACCTTTTCTATGTATATATTTGTCACCCCATTCGTTTTATACAAAATTGGAAGTGTATCCATAGTGGCGTTGCCCGCAAATATTCTCATTGTGCCTCTTCTACCGATAACAATGATCGCAGGCTTCACAACAGGCATAACGGGATTAATCTCCTCATCACTTGCCTTCATACCAGGAAATATCGCGTACGTACTTTTAAGCTATCAAATTAGAGTTATAAGAATTCTCGCAGGACTGCCCTTTGCTTCCATAGTTATTCCAAACTTCCCACTATTATTCGTTGTCTTGTTCTATTTGATCTCTTTTTGGTTTTTTTCAATAGGCAAACGGCCTCCACTATCCAAACAAGCCTGAAGCGTCTCATAAGATTTAAACTTCTTAGTCTGTTCATACGAGGCACTCCCTGGCACGTGACAGATATTACTTGTACTAAGTTTTACAATACTCACAGTTGAATTAAAAGACAGATCTGGTACATGCTCGAACGGACGTGCTTTGACCCAGTCTCCAGCAAAGACATGTTCAGTTTTTGCAACAAGCTCAGGGTCTGAGACTAGTGTCCCCAACTCACGGTTTTTATCGAGTGACGGCAGTGAAAAGTTTTCAGAACCCACAAACATAAGCTTTCGATCAGCGACAATCACTTTCGCGTGAATATAGAAATCAGAAGCCCCAGAATATGTGTGCACAACCACACCCTTGGCAGTAAGTTCATTAAGGGCAGTTTTCCAGCTACTCGAATATGTCATTATAACTCGTACGGCCACACCCCTCTCCGCCGCTTTTTCTAGCGCATTGGTAATTCTATAATCTGCCATCTCCTCGTTATAAACATCCAACGAAGAAGACGCACTATTAATCAATAGAAGCAAAATATCCGCGGAGCCGGGGCTCCAGACTAGATCGTCACCACTCGGCGCAATTATACCCGTCCCATTCCAGTCAGCACCAAATACTTGAGATATAGCAGCAATGTCATTGGGATCCGTATCTATAACAGCAAAATCACGACTGGAAGTGTAGTACTTGCTATTGAGATTAAAAGTCATGATTATGGCAGAGGTGTTGTCCACGACGAGTGTCTTTTGGTGAGTCAAAGCAAAATAATCTTCTGCCCACTTTACATCTACACCACTACTTTTCAAATACTTATAAGCCGCATCATTGGGATACGTGCCGAAATTTTTTACATTTTGCAATATAACTCGCACCTTTACACCTCGTGCAAAAGCTGCAACCAGATCCTTTTCTATCCCCACATCTTCTAATTCGTATATAACAAAATCAATAGAGTGCCGCGCCCCTTTTATAGCATTTTTTACCTGGGTCATACCATCATCTGGTTCCACAATCAATGAAAGAAACTTTTGGGATGATACCGCTCCAGCAGAAACAGTGGTTAATAACTTTTGTCGTCCGATCTCCGTAGATGTTAGCGACCTCTGATCAGTGTACAAATAAAAAAACCAAGACACGCAAACAGCGCCACACACTAGACCTAAAAGTAACTTCTTATTCTGCACTTGTATCTACTTACACAATCCTTTACTTAAGTTATTGTCGATAGAACTTCCATCAGCCTTCCAATAATGCGTCTGTTGTTTTTTAGATACGGTATCATAGTCATTTAATAATCCTTCAGGAAAATCGATAACCTCGGACGGTTTAGCTATTAGCCAAAACTGATATGAGTGATTAATTTCAGCCTCCTTACCTTTAGTGCAAATTTGATCTGGCGTTGGGTCAATAGTTTTCCAATCATGCCCGGACCTCTCCCATGCCCTTGTCATACAAGCCAGCACATCAGCGAGAGTGTTTTTAACACAACTATCGATAGAAACATAATTTGGGGTTCCTAAGTGAGGCACATATTTCCCACCACTAAGTTGAATGGAGATGGTTTCAAAATCTGATTCAATACCCCAACCAGGAAAAGATTGCCCCGGGCGCTTTGGATCTCGTAGACCATAAAGATACCTCGCCTCTGGATTTTTAAAAATAAAGTAACAAGCATCGCCTTCAGCTATCGCTTTACCGCCACAGGTGTTCGGAGTCACCTCAGTCTTTTTTTCATTACTGCCAAAAACAATATTCACGTTAACTGGCTGTTTCAATAAAGCGGGTACAGCAGATGAATCATCAATGGTATTTACCATAAAAATATCAAGAGAAACTGCCGTGCCAATCCCAAAAGAGTCAAAGATTTGAGACGTGAACTCGATTGGCCTTTTAGTTAACACATCAAAGCTTCCTATAATCTTGGCGTTGGATTTGAAACAAATCTTGGCTGAGAGAACTGGATTATCTCCCAACGCGGCTCCATGATAACAGTCATAAAGTGCCTCACCGCCAGAACTATTTTGTTTTTCTAACACTACCACGGCTTTAACCGATGAAGCGCCAGAGCCATTTTGATCAATACTCAAAGTTAACGTCCTGCCCGCATTTTCGGATCGAGTAATCTTAAATACAAACTGTTTATCACTTAAAGTATCAAACTTCGTAGTTATCGTAGCCGGACTGTCAGCAGTTATGACGACATCATTTGGTGAAGATACTGGTGGAACAAAAAGACCAAAGGTTCGTGGATCAACCTGTATATCGTTAGCTGATAACATCCCTGGTAAATAAAGATCAAGTAAAGATTTTACATATAGATTCTGAAACTTCCCTAAGTCGATCTCTCCCTTACCTGTCCCAGCCAGAAGATTCATTAAAGAATATCCCGAGGTTTCGCCAGGCTTCAAGTCAGTCATCCAGTAGTAGGCCGTCTTAGGATTATCTCCATATTGATAAAAAATCTCGTCAAGAAAAGGCGTCGCTTGGTATGAACTATCGTAAGTCTTGTTGGAAGTTGCTGCCCATTTAAAATAACTTTCGTCCACAAGACCAAACCCATTCTTACCAAATGTGGAGTAGACCTCTGGATAAGGCAACTGTCTTTCGGTCAAGGTCGCCAATCCCTCAGTCTGCCAGTAGTAGCCGGGAATTTGGAAAAGGTCAATCTTATTTACACTATTCATCAAGTAGGACTGCCCTACATGAAACATTTCGTGGACAAGCGTTGGAGCAATCTGAGAGTATGTATTTAGCGGCCTGGCACCGGGCGAATAAAATAAAGTTACCTGCGGAGCACAGTTCCCGGCCTTCCATTCTTCGGGCTGGCAAGGATAAACGAAGGCTCTCCCAATGTCGAAACCTGCACCCTTCCCGCTCAATAATCTAACTTTCGCCTCATTCGAACTAATAAAAACTTTGACATGATGTTTTTTTAAAGCATCGGCAAAATGAAAATTAGCGTCGTCATACAATTCATTCCATTTAATTATGCCTAGGGCCAACCCGTCAGTAACTGTTTTTACAAAGTCTTGCGGTATATTGCCGTCGATAGTTACGTCAGCGTAGTCGCCTACATGTGTAGCCGAAACGCCGGCTGTATATTTGTCTGGTACGCCTGTAAAAGTATCGTTTTGAACCGGGTCTTCAAATAATGGTACTGGTGTGGCTGGAACTTGTGGTAATTCAAATAAACCTGAGACCCGATCAGTGGCAATCATTTTTGAAGATGAAACTTCGTTTAGTAGCGCCGTTAGGTCCACTGATGTTGCGCTTTGTGGTTGTACCAACTGTGGCAACACAGTAGGTCTAAGGTAAACTACGATTGTAACCACTACAACAGCCAGTATTACTATAACTATCAAATATTTTTTTAAATTCATAAATACAATCTTAACTAAATATTTATATACCTTTATTGTAGCAAAATAAGTATCCGAAACTAAACAGGAAGGCGGCTCCCAACAGGATGAATATTAGATAATTTTATAAATTTTACCAAATCTCTACATAATAGTATCAAACGGCACAAGCAATCTCTTAATAAGAGGTGTCTTTGGATTTTTCAAAATCTCTTCAACGCTTCCTATCTGTTCGATTTTACCTCTGTTCATAATTGCCAAATGTTCAGATAAAAATAGAGCGTCCTCATGATTGTGAGTGACTAAGATTATTGGAATATCGAGTTTAGAAAAAAGATTCTTTAAGCCCGTCGCAACTTCCAGCTTGGTCACTTGATCTATGTTTGACAGAGGTTCATCAAGAAGAAGCATGTCTGGCCTAATGGCAAGAGCCCTGGCCAGTCCTACTCTCTGTCTTTGTCCCCCCGATATCTCTTGTACTTTCTTTCCTCCATATCCTTCAAGCGAAACCAAAGAGAGCATTTCTTTGACCTTTCGCTCTTGTTCAGCCATAGAAGCTCCGCGGACTCTGAGGCCATATGAAATATTATCAGCAATATTCAAATGAGGAAAAAGTCCGTAATCCTGTGGCAAGTATCCGATATTTCGCTCTTCTATCGGTAACGAACCTATATCCCTGCCATTCAAAATAATATTACCTTTCTCTGGAGATATTATGCCTAAAATGGTTAAAAGAAGTGTCGTCTTACCACTGCCTGAAATCCCCATTAGGACCAAAGTCTCCTTCTCCTTAACGCTCAAAGATAAATCTTCTATAATAATCTCTCTATCATACCCCGCACGTAAATTCTGA
>JACQCW010000096.1 GCA_016201425.1 Candidatus Vogelbacteria bacterium
CGGAGACTACCTCTATTCTTGCCTCTGTCCTGCTTTCTCTTAAGTGGATGAATCCCGAGAACTTCCTCAATAAGTATCTTAATTTGGCTTACTGAAGAACCGTTGTGGGGTAAGGGTGGTTTGGGGGTGTGAGGAGATACTCTAAATAAACTTGACATATAGTTTTTTATATGCTAGGATTTCAACAGAGAACTTTGAATAGAGCCCGGGTGGCGTGTCGCCGCTTTGAATAAGGGCTGGTTAACTATAACGGTCGTGTGTCTGAAAGCCCTAACCGGGTAAAGGAGAAAATTCATGACACGAAGACTTGAGGGACGGGTGTTCCGTGTGTGCAGTAACAATGGCGTGACGGCTCTCGTCGACGAGGATGTGCAGGAGGGTATCGATCAGGCCGCACGAATCCGGGAGGCTTTGACAAGGGATCGAACGTTAGTTATCCCGAATGATTCCGCGATCGGGACAGGTCTTGCACGTTTTCCTTTCGGTCCGTATTTCGCCTTCGTTTCGCCGGAGCGTTACGAGCGAGCACCATGGTTTACTGGGGACAGAAGTGTTCTGGTGGCGCTTGCGGATTACATTACGCAAGAAGGTGGAAAGATTGAATCCTCTCGTGGCTTCTGGGTGCCATTCTCGAATGCCTACGAGCTTGGCGTTCATGGTGAGGAAAGCCAGATCGAAGAGCTTAAGAAGGTTGCCACTCCGGCAGACTTCAGGGCCACGTTCGGAATTGGCATCAATCAGATCAAGTTGATCGCAGCCAAGAAAGTCGAAGACGCACGATTGAAGCTCAGCGCCGGTAAGGACTAAGAAGTAAGGTCGTAAGACCAATGCCCCGCACTAGAGATGCATGTCGCAGGATCGCAGACATCGCAAATCTAGCGCGGGGCTTTTTCGTTGACAAAGTACCAGATTCTGGTATGATATGTTTATAACTTAGCACATTCAAAACTAAAACTATCACACTGATTGAGTAAGCTTGGAGGTGTGTCTTGAACAAAGAGCGGTTCACTTGGTTTCTGGTCTTTTTGGCACCGATCTTGAACATCCTGACTTCTGTCTTTTATAACTGGAAGATATTCCTCGGTGAAGGGCATCCAAATGCCACTTCGTGGGGCATTTGGGTAATTCTTACGATTCTTAACTTCACTACTTATAAAGTAATGAGTGGTGACTGGATCAAGAGCATCTTTCCGACAATCAGTTCAATTACCTGCTTGGCAACATTCGTAATTGCAAGCCGAACGGGCCACTTTGCTGTAGATAACCCATATGATCCCGTACTCCTTTTGTTGGGAGTCCTTACAGCCATAGTTTGGTGGGTCACAAGGTCTTCGTCGTATGCGCAAAAGATCTTGCAGGTATCGCTTGCAATTGGATTCATCTCGACGGCTGTCGGTGTGATCAATCATACTGGAGTCGAGAGTCTCGCAGCATGGACGTCTTGGACAATTGTTTTCTTGATCCAGACAGCAGTTGTCTTTCTCCGTTGGCAAGGCAAGTGGATGGATGTTGTGTATCCAATCAACATGGTCGTGTGTCATGGCATTGTGACGATACTAATACTTTGTTCGATAAAGTAAGGAGGAAGGAAATGTGTTCTGTGTGTGATACGAGAAGGTGGCTCAAGGCAATGTCGTGTGGTTATCCCGGATGTTATGGTCGACCTGACCATACCAAGAGGGGCCGTGAGGTAGTAATTGTAAGGAACGGTCTTATCTGGGCTTTTTGTGAGGAGCACCGTCAGAAGGTTCTCGATCTTGGGATCACCCTGCAATACATCAACGAGGCCCTTGGTGATCGTAAGCGTCGCCGGGAGGTTTCGCTCGTGAGTGCAAAACAGAAGCCGGAGATGGACGAAGAGGACTTCATCAAACTGCTCAAGGGCTAGTTTGTGTGCCGCCTGAAATATGGCGGCCTTTTTTGTTGCTCGAATCAAAAGTTGATATACTTCTGAGGTGGAAGCTACAAAATTTATTGAAGTTGAGGGAAAAAAGTTTGAGTTTGTGAAGACTCGAACTTACACAGACTTTTCGATTTATAAATCTGGCGATTTGTATTTGCGAATTGGACCGAAAGATATTGTGACGAGCGAATTAAGTTTTCATAAAAATCTCTTAGAGCTGGATTTCCCCGTGGCAAAGATTGTTTCGGAGGGCGAATTGGGTGGTAAGTTTTATTATATTGAGACGTCACAGGGGAACAACTTGCTTGGCAAAATCTTTGCCGATGACTTTAAAAAATTTGATTATGTTCGCGAGCCGAATTTCGATTTGCTTTTGGACATATCGAAGAGGTTTGCTCGAGCGCAATTGAAGACTGTTAAAAAAGAAAAGAATTACGAGAGTTTTTATATTGGCGTTCATGTAGATTATATTATCGATGAGTTGCCAGGGTTGAAAGATAAAGTACTTCAGGCGTTTGCAAAGGTTAAAGAACGAACTTTTCTTTTACCGACTGTTGTGACTCACGGCGATTTTAATCCTTTTAATCTGCTTGAAAGAGGGGTGATAGATTTTGGCAATAATTTTGAAGGTATTGCCGGCTACGATCTAGTTAGTAATATCTACCAAACATATTTTTTCCCCAACGAAGATGGGTTCGAATATCAAAGGAGATATGAGTTTACACCAGGGCAAGTTGGCAGATATTTTGATTCTCTCAATATAATATATATTGAAGCAGGTCTGCCGAGGTTATCGAGCTTTTTGAGTGAGTTTATTTTAATGAGGGCTATTTGGTCTGCAGTGCGAATGCGGCAAACGCCAAAGTTGCAGGCGTGGCGCTACAAAAACTTTGAACTATTGTTGAGTGCATACTTAAAAGATGAAGACATCTCAAAAATTATTATAGATATGTAAATGGTAAACATGAATTTTAAATTTTCAAAAGATATTGTTGTATTGGATTTCGAGTTTACCAATAAAGACGCTAGTAAGGCTGTGCCGATACAACTTGGAGCGATTAGGCTAGATCGGGAGACGTTGGAAGAAAAAGATAATTTTTTAAGTTATATTGCTGCCGATTTAACCAATGCTTCTCCTGAGGCGCTATCTGTTACGGGTATTAACGAAGCGACTCTTAGTGGTGCACCATCGGCCGCAGAAGTTGGAAAAATGTTTTTCGACAAATTTGGTACTGACATAATTCTTTCATCGTGGGTGTCTTCGGGTGATCTTGTTATGTTTCGACACATTATGGACTCGGCAAAACTTGATGCTACAAAGTTTGATTATCACTGGTTCGATATTTGGCCTCCGACCTACTTGTATTTGATAAAGGGCGGGTATGTCGGGTCTTTGCGTTCAGAGGCGATGTTTGGGGCCTTGGGTTTTTCTGCAAGAGGGAGGCATGATGCTCTTGAAGATTGCCGGCACGCGGCACAAGCACTTCGAATTATTTGTAAATAAAAATCCCGACGAATGTTTTTATGTAACACTGTCGGGCTTTCACGATATATTTTTACGGCAATATGTCGATCACTGAAAGTAATCGTTTTTGATCAATAACAGGATCATCGGTTATCGACACAACCTGATGAGGAATATGATCCGGAAGATTAAATTCGTTAGCTTCCCTCAATAGCTTTGCCTGCTCGAGTGGATCCGGGATACCTCTTTTGGCAAAGTGTTTCATGAGGACATCTTCCGATTCTGTCTTTAAAAATATGATTGTCAGGTTGAGCTCAAAGCGCCGTCGATAGAGTTCTTTTGCTCCATTTGGAGTAATGGCGAAGATGCCGTGGTGGTTAGTTAAGACTTCACGAATGGAGCCCATCGATGAACCATAGTAGGCTCCATTATAGAGATCATACTCCAGAAAGTTTCCTGCTTCGATTCCACATCTGAAATCTTTTTCGGAAATGAAATTATAAGTTAAATGATCTCTTTCGTTGCGCGGTGATCTCGTGGTTGTATTTTTCACTCTTACCAGGCGTTCACCGTAGGTTGCGATAAGTTGATCAGCCCAGAATGTTTTCCCGACCGCTCGCGAACCAACAAGCGCTATAAGTTTATTGGTGCCACGGAGTCTTGATATGAGGTCTCCGAATTTTGGTTTGAGCTTCTCATAATACTTTTCCCATTCCGGATCAAAATCATAAAAACATAAGATTTCGATCTGACTTCCGGTATCTCGCATATCCAATGCAGACTTGAATTCGCCCATACCACCTTCAGAGATTCCAAAGACCCAGGCCGCGTCGCATTGAGTCATGATGTTTTTCAGAAAAAGTAAAGTTTTTTCCCGACCGAGCTTTAACTCAAAGTCATCGAATGGAGCGCCGCGACGATGGTCGAAAGGCGTGCATCCCTGCTTGCGAATGAAGTTTAGAATTTTGTCCCAGGTCTCATTATTTAGTCGTGAGGGCGCGATTGGGTATACAATCTTTTTTGCGATCACTTTTCCACCTCCAGTTTTCAATTTTTACAGTTAATCTAATCACCATACTATATTTTTTTATACACATTGCAAACATTAGATCTAGTATTATAATGGTGGCAAGCTCAAGTCGAGCGACATTATTAATAAATTTATAAATAACATATGAAAAAAGTTGTTGCGATTTTGGCACTTCTTGCTGTAGCATCGCCGGCGTTCGCTCTAGAAAGGGCGAACAATGCACCTGCTATGGCCGCAAAAGTAGCCAAACAGGAAGCGAGAACTGCAGCTAAAGACACAATAGCTGTTGCTAAAGCCGATCTTGTGAAGGCGAGGGCGGCTGCGATGCAGGATCTAAAGGCAAAGTTAGCCAAAATTAAGGATGCAAAAAAGCAGCAGGCGGTTACAAGGATCGATGATAATATGGTCGCGTTAAATAAAAAAATGACTGATAAGGATGAGGAAGCTTTGAGTAAGCTTTCATCAGTCTTGGATCGAGTTTCAGCTAGATCAGATGCCGCTTCGGCTAAGGGCGTAGATATTACAGCAGTAAAGTCAGCAATTGACGCTGCACGAACCGCTATCACTAACGCGAGTGCGGCCGTTAAGGCTCAGGCGATGAAGGTTTACGCCTTACCTATAAAAGATGCCACAACATTGAAACAGGTGGTTGGTGATACTAGACAATCACTTCGAAACGATCTTTCAGCCTTGCAAACCATCATGAAGAGTACTCAGGCGTCAGTTAGGAATGCGGCTACGACTCTAGCTCAAACACCACGAATTAACGATGAGGTACCTGAAGTAGTCCCTCCAGCTGCAACTAGTACAACTAATCAATAAAATAATATGACCAAAGCAATTATAATCATTATTGTAGCAATTCTGATTGTGTTGGGTGTTCGTTCTTTTGCCCCGGCAGTTCCTGCTGAGCAGCAACCGGTGACAACTCCAGTGGTTGCTCCTGTAAGTGCCGCCGAACAAGAAATTGGTAATATTGATCTTGGTACAGATGTTGATTCAAATATGCAGACGATTGATAAAGATCTGAACTCGCTATAATTACAAAATTCTTGGATTAAAAACAGCCGTGATAAGCTCGCGGCTGTTTTTTTCTGCGAAACATGTTATCGTGATAGGCGGTATGGCTTACGCTAAGGCGGATAATTATTTTGATGTCATTGTGGTGGGCGGAGGTGCATCTGGTCTTATGGCTGCGGGTAGAGCAGCAGAACTCGGTAAAAAAGTTTTGCTTTTAGAGAAGAACAGACTCTTGGGGGAAAAACTGAAGATCACCGGCGGCGGGCGTTGCAATATTACAAACGCGGAGGAGGATGTTCGGGTGCTTCTCAAAAATTATGGCGAGGCGGAGCAATATTTATATTCTGCCTTTGCTCAATTTGGGGTCAAAGATACTTTTGAGTTCTTCGGGTCACGGGGCTTGCCTCTTGTAGTACAGGCACGAAAGCGGGCTTTTCCAAATACCGAGAAGGCGTTGGATGTTTTTCGTGTGCTTGAAAAGTATGTTAAAAACAGCGGAGTTACTATTAAGACTGCCTCCTCAGTTTCACAAATTGTGAAGGATGGAAGGTTAGTAAAAGGGGTTGTCTCAGGTGGAGTTATGTATGAGGGTAAATCTGTAATATTGGCGACGGGTGGGAATTCTCATCCTGAAACCGGCTCGACTGGAGATGGTTTTAAATGGCTAAATAATTTGGGTCACAAAACTGTTGATCCAACACCTACGCTTGTGCCGTTAGCCGTTGCTGACGATTGGGTTAAGAATTTGGCAGGGGTCTCGCTCTCTTTTATGAAAATTACTTTTTATCTAGAGGGCAAAAAATCTTTTTCAAAACTTGGTAAGGTTTTGTTTACCCATTTCGGACTTTCGGGTCCATTGATTTTAAATAGTGCTAAAGATGTAGATGGTTTGTTACGCGCGGGGCAGGTTACTGCGACAATCGACGCTTATCCAGACACAGAACTTGGTGATGTCGATAAGAAGGTAATAAACATTTTTAATGTCAACAAAAACAAGGATCTCAAAAATATTTTTAAAGAGATTACACCAGAGGGAACTTCGGAACAAATTTTGTCGGTAACCGGTGTTGATCCAAACAAAAAAGTTCACAGTATTACCGTGGATGAGCGCAAAAGAATTGTAAGGACTTTAAAGGCTTTGTCTATAACCATTGTTGGGCTTATGGGGACAGACCGCGCTGTTGCTGTTGATGGGGGAGTTGTACTTTCTGAAATCGATACTAAAATCATGAAGTCAAAACTATTTGATAATCTTTTTGTCACGGGAGACCTTCTGCACATTAACCGTCCTTCAGGCGGATACTCTCTTCAGCTCTGCTGGACCACTGGCTTCGTCGCTGGCAGCAATGCTTGATGTATGTGAAAGAGTTGCAGATATGGGGAAATAAAATTAGAATAGTAGACATGGAAAGCGTACAAGGAATATTCAAATCTAAAGAAAGTAATGTTGAAAAAGTTAAAGATATGGAGCAGCTGCTTTCTGATTCTATGGGGCTATCTCTTAGGTTTCGTCACAATGTTAGTTTCTATAGAATTGAGCGCGAAGCCCAAGGCGAGACAAATCAACAGGCAAAAGATGAATTGATAAAGTCTCGCATGCTTTGGATTAAAATGAAGGAGTTCGGCCCAGAATTTTTTGAACTCGTGAAGCAAAAGATGAAATCTGTATTATCTATTGATAGTGGAGGTTTTTATAGTTACTTGCAAATATATCAGACCCTTGATGATGAAG
>JACQCW010000098.1 GCA_016201425.1 Candidatus Vogelbacteria bacterium
ATCACTCGGGCCAAAGACGGACTTTTTATCTCTTATGCGAACATGCGAACGATCTATGGTTCAAAAAAGATAAACATGCCGTCGAGATTTTTGGGTGATATCAAAGATAACGTGGCAGAGTTCGAATCCAATGGTGCCTTCGACAGTTTTGGCACCGCCGCGTCAGGTCAAGACTCCGACGAAGATATTATCGAATGGAACTGTCTAAAATAAAATGAACAAACCTAAAAAAAGTCTGGGGCAAAATTTTTTAACATCAGTTGGCGCAGTAAGAAAAATTGTTGAAACAGCCTTAATTTGCGGAGGTCGGACCTCCGACATAATGATCGTTGAGGTTGGTCCAGGTAGGGGAGTATTAACAGCAGAGCTTGTCAAAAAGTTCGACAAAGTCATAGCAATTGAAAAAGATAGGGATCTCATAAGCTTCTTAAATGAGAAGTTTGCCTCTGAAATTACTGCCGGCAAACTTAAGGTTGTAGAGGCTGATATTTTGGAACTGGATCCAATCACTCTGGACTTCCAAAAATTCGCGTTTGTAGCAAATATCCCATATTACATCACCGGGCAGTTTCTAAAACAGTGGCTTACTGCCGACAAACAACCTAGGTTTATGGTCTTGATGCTGCAAAAGGAGGTCGCCCAAAGGATCGTTGCCAAAGACGGCAAAGAATCCCTCCTTTCGCTAAGTGTTAAAGCTTACGGAGAGCCAAAATATATAGAAACGATAAAAAGGGGATCATTTTACCCTATTCCAAATGTTGATTCTGCAATTTTAAAAATAGACAAAATCTCAAAACGCTTTTTTCGGCCCGATAGATACATAAACGTTGACGAAGGCAAATTCTTCTCTACTTTGCGGGCCGGATTCGCCCATAAAAGAAAGTTCCTGGCGAAAAATTTGGAAACTAATTATCTAGATAAACAAAAGATCGAAAACGCTTTCAAAACCTGCGCGATTGGATCAAAAAGTAGGGCAGAGGAGTTGGGGCTTGATGAGTGGCGTTGCCTAACACAAAATCTCTAAAGATATCCACAAAAAAAGTCCGATTTTATAACTAAAATATAAGGACAAAGTGCTATAATTAATCTGGACAAAACCAGATGTTTTGGCCGTAAAATTGGAAAAACTTTTAACCAAGAATGTTTTAATATCAATTCTTGTAGGAATCCTCATTGTGGCGGGAGCTTTTTGGTCTCGGTTAGCCGACACATCAACAAAAGAGCTGGCCGTCTCAGCTGAAGATAGCGGTGCTCAAATTTCTTACCAAAAACCAGCCGACATCACTACACAAAACGTACAGTCAGACGACTCACAAGCAAATTCCTCTGACAATAACCCCATCAAAGTTGCCGACTTGCCAAACGTGAACGGCTTGAACACTCCTGCCGCAACAACAGCTGCCCCAGACCCAAACCAGATTGCAAAATCTCCTGCTTTTATCGCTGCACAAAAATTCTGGCTGACACCCGGCCCTAGCACAGTTCCATACGAACAGATCACTGACAAAACAACTATTTATCCAAATGGCATTGAAAAGTACAAAAAGACCGATCTCAAAACATTCGACACCAACCGCGCCAGTTTAATTGCCTACGGCAAAATTTTAACCAAAACTTTAAGCGGTTATCCCTACTATACCGACAAAACTCCCACCGAGATTACACTCGACCTTTCAAAACAATTTTCAGATCAAGACATCGCGTCACTCGAGCAAGTCAAATCAGCATATGCCAAAACGGCCACCAACCTCTTAGCAATTACTGTGCCAAGCGAACTTTCTAATCTTCATCTCTCTCTCGCAAACTCCTTCGATCGAACAGCGCAACTCATTGGCAGCATGGAAAAAATAACGTCAGACAAGCTCCTTGCAATGAACAGCGCCAGACAATACGTGGAAGAGTCGAAGCTTACAATATCGATACTACTCGGCATGAATACATACTACAAAGACAACAATGTTGATCTCGGAACAGGGAACAAACTAAGCACTAATGTTCAAATCTTAAATTAAAATGAAGACTCGGAACAATAAAACAATAAAATTCCTTATACTAATATTGTTTTTTACGGCTGCATTTTTTACAAACACTAAGCCGGCCAGTGCCAGCTTCAGCTGTGATCCGAGTAACCTTGGTCCACATCAAGAGCCTGATTCAAACGGTTTTGGTAGTACTTGTGTGTGTAGCGACGGTTATGTGGAGGATACCTCAATCCCGACCAACTGTATATCTTCTGGCCCACCGGGTGACCCAGGCAACGGCCCGGGGACAGACCCAGGATCACAAGTTGACCACTTTAAAAAATTTATAGACGAGGTGGCAGGCCAAGTATTCCCAAATAGCTTCCTTGGTACCCTTGAGACATTGATTACAACAAATCTCCTCCCTGATCCTAACGCTGTGGCACCGAATTCTGCGGCCTTCTGGATGAAAAACCTCCAAACAATACAACACAAAGGCTACGCTCAGAATGATCCAGCAGAACTCGCACATTTCCAAACAGCAAACACCTTGGTCACCGCACTCCTTCCGGCATACAAAAAACTAGACCCAAGCACAAAAGGTGGTTTCCCTAATGCAGTCACGTTCTTGGACGCATACATACAGTTCAGCGGAAGTGGTACTGGCACAGGAACAGGTGCTGGGACTGGCGGCACTGGTGGAGGCGGAGGCGGCGGACAACCACCAACAGGAAGTTGTGTGGACACATCAAGTGTTACTGTAGGGGAAGAAGAAATTAGTCAGATAAATGGCGCGGTTGATGGTAAACCTCTTTATATACAATGGCCTGAAGTTAGCACATCACAGGGAATAGAGGCTCCGGCAATTAACGAGGTTGGACCACTTCTCATTTTGTCTGGCCAAAGTAAAACCCTACTGGTGCAGATCTGCAACGACATCAGAGATGTTGATAAAAACGTGGCGGCACTTAAAAGTGATATTGCGTTAATCAGAGACTACACCAAACACCTGATACGAATTGACGATACAACTGTCCACATGGATAAAACACTCACAGATCTTAACAGCTGGCTCAAGCAAAAAGAGTTGACCGACGATCCGCAAGCTTGGAAAGACGCCAAATCGGGCATCGACAAAGAAGCAACCGACTTTGCAAATCTTGTTCTGGATGGAAGAAGTGAGGCAATCAAGGAAAATGTCCCACGAACAAAACTTGTAAGCAATGGCACAACGGCAGTCCTAACAGCCGACCCAACAAAAGCTAAGGAAAAAACAGAAACATACACTCCTGACATTAATATATACGAAGCTGATGCCAGAAAGAACGCTGGGCTACTATTCGTAGGAGAACTCAAAGACTACTTCCTAAACAATGACCTATCCGGTAATCCGGGAGTTAATAAAAACCAGACCGCACTCCTACAAATGCTCGCCAAGAAAGCCCAAAAAGAAAACAGTTTTAATAACGAATCGGAGAAATTCAACCGCCTAGGGACAGAGATCACAAACCCCGTAGATGCCGAAAGATATATCTCAAGTCTCTACGACGCCGCCGTTACAAGAGCTGGACAAAATGCAGTATCAGAATTTGTGGCAGGTAATACGTTTATAGGCGCGAAAACTTGCGCAGGAGATGAACAATACGTTGACACATACTCTGATATTGGAAAAGAGATAGATGCGAACGGAAACAAAACCCAAACGACTACAGTTATTTGTAAAAAGAACTCCGTAAAAATCGTCACACCGGCCCCAATCATAAGAGACTTAGCAGGAAAATTTGGTGCCATCAAACTAGATATAGCAGTAGCAGCAGACGAAAAAGGTGAGACAGCGGATGTAAGTGGCATCGTGGACGCAGTAAAAAATGGCTGTCCGTCTGGAAAACCGAAAGTAAATGGCAGGTGTGAGGCAGCAAAAACTCCTCCGGGTGCGTGTGGTGGTGTTGGTCAATCTCCATGTAGCAATGGGCTGTGTGACGGGGCCCTTGTTGTCGAGAATGGCAAATGCGTTCCCAATATAACTAACTGTGGCTTCGGAAAACACTCCGACCCAGCAGACCCAACTAAATGCATAGACGACAACTGTTTGGCTGATGAGGCCTGGGACGTAACGGCCGGGGAGTGTAAGGTTGTTAGTTGCGGCTCTAACCAACACTGGAATAAAGATCTTAAACAATGTGATCCTGGACCTGAATGTGGTACTGACCAAATCAGAGACACCCATGGAGTTTGTATTCCTACCGGTCCCGGAGGTTGCAATTCTGACCAACATTGGAATAACGACCTTAAGATCTGCCAAGAAGGACCTGAATGTAGTACTGGTCAAACCAGAGACACCCATGGAGTTTGTATTCCTACCGGCCCTGGAGGTTGTGACACTGACTTTCATTGGAACGATGTAATAAAACAATGTGTGGCCGGGCCCGAATGTAATACCGACGAAACAAGAGATAGCCATGGGGTATGTCAACCCATTGCAATAAATTCATTTAATAGCCGCCAATTTGCGAGCAAGTCTCAAAATAACTTTATATCATCTAATATGGCGAGTGTTGGTATTGTGGATAATCTAGGGAACAACAAAACCTTCTCCCAAACTCTAAACCTATCATTACAGACAAAAGGAGACAATGGAATTAAAAAAACCACCTTAACATTCTCCGCCGGCAACGCCTCAGCTTGCTTGGCGACATCTGATTGGCCAACATTCGTAAATCCGGTTGTGGTCGGGTTAACTGAGCCATCAACAATTTTCAAGGAAGGGGACTCACTCCCAACCAACGATCAAACATTCCAGATTGTTCACCCTCGAGTTTTTGATCTTGAAGTAAATATAAAAAGGCCAGAGGGAATCTATGTGTACACTCGCCAGCCATTACCACAAACGAATATTCTGTCATCTGTAACAAATAGCTCCGACGGCCTGTCGCAGAAGGTTGCCTATACACCAGACCTAACGAATGTTCAAATTGGAGACGTTGTCACATTAAGACTAAATAATGCGGCGCTATCAACCGACATAATCACCATTGATCAATCCGATGTTGTGAATCGATTGGTAATGGAGGCAACAGCAGGCCAAATAGCCACAAAACGCGCCTTCGCTGACTACTCTTTCAAACAAAGTGGTAATATATTGATAGTGTCAAACAAAACTCTGGTCCAAAATTCGATTCCAAGCACAGCAACATATTCTCTTGAATGTAATGTCAACAATAAAGCCGTCACAAAGAGCGTTAACATTGTCTTTCCATAACCATGGATTTTTGGAATAAAAACAAAAAAAATATAATCAGATTCACAAACGCTGTGCTTCCGCTATTTTTGCTGTTGCTTGTAATTTGGCCAAATGTAACCCACGCCGGACTCATCAGTTGGTTTACAGAAAAAATTGGAAATATTGGTTCAGCAATTGTAAGCTTCCCTGGAAAAGTTTTTTCTGCCGTAATCGCCGCTCCGCTTGATGCCCTAACCAAAGGCTTTGGGGCCCTTCTGTATGCCGGAACAGTAATAATATTCGTAGCGATAAAGGGTTGCTACACCCTGGTCTCTGTATTTACTAATTTCATTATCCAATATAGTTTAACCAACAAGGCAATAAGCCTCAATGTTATAATCTCTGTTTGGCAAACAACGAGGGACATAGCCAACCTCTCCTTGATCTTCATCTTAATGTATATCTCCATAATGACGGTACTCAGTCTAAATGGAGCCAACACTTACAAAATGCTCGGTAAGGTCATCCTTGTTGGACTACTGATGAATTTCAGTTTATCTTTTACAAATATTATCATCGACGCAACCAATATCGTAGCTCTCCGATTCAATGACGCAATTATAGGCGACAAACAAGGTGGAGTAGCAAATAGTATTGGTAGTGCCTTGGATGTAGGAAATTTAATGGCAAACACCTTTAACACCGCAGTTGCTGGAGACACATCCGCTCCATTTAACCAAGCCTTGATTGTACTAGGCATCTCCGTTGTGCTTTTAATAGTAACTTTTGTTGTCATGGCGGGCGCGGGAATGTTCCTCATTAGGGTACTCAAACTCATGGGGGTTATGATCTCCGCGCCACTTGCCTTCGCCGCAATAATTTTGCCAAAAACTGAATCCTACGCAAAAATGTGGTGGGAGGAGTTAATCGGCAACGCCCTCTTAGCACCGGTCTTTCTATTTATGGTTTACATTTCGTTAAATGTAATTGTAGCAACAATCCCGGCAGGCAACGTATCTTTATCCCAAGCGGTTAGTTCGTTTATTGGCGGTGAGCCATTAGAAAGCGACAGGCAACAAACAACAATCGTCCAAACCATCTTCGCCTTTATCCTGGGAGTCGGACTCTTACTCTCTGCCACAGCCGCGGCCGAAAAGATGTCTAAGACTACAGCCCAGTCTGGTGGTAAGCTCGCTGGTCTGGCTATGGGCACAGCTGCAGGGGCAACTGCGGCTGCCGGCAGGAACACTCTAGGCATGGCCAGTCAATTTGCATATAATAGTGCCTACCTCAAAGACAAAGAGGCTCAAGGGGGAACTTCAGGTAGAATATATGGGGCATTACGCGGTGTTGCCGACTACGGAAGAACAGCTACTTATGATGTTCGAGAGGCTCCTTTGGCTGGTGCTGGTATTAGTATGCTTGAAACACAGACCGGAGTTAAAACTGGAGAGGGTTTGGATATCTCAGGTCCTGGCCCGCTAAAGTACAGTTCCAAGGTTGGTGCCGGTGCAGGTGGGGCACAAAAGACTTTTGAAGAAGGAAGAGAGTATTTAAGAGATCTGTCTGGCACAAGATCAAGAAGAGCTAAGGATGAAGCAGAAAAGAAGAATGTTGAGGGAGAAAAGAGGAAGGTTGAAACTGAAAATGCAAAACGAAACCTTCAGGACAAAAACCGAACTAGCGGAATCTCAGAAAGTCGCAAGAATTGGCAACCTAAGAATCCCGGGGACACCGACACCAGAACAGACGATGAGATCAAAGATTCACTAATACAAAAAGACCTGAAGATGCTAAACCCTGACGACATTTTTGAGCTGGTTGGCACAGACATGGAGGCCGAAAATAAGCAACACATAATTAGAAACTTAGATAAGGCTCAGCTTGAGATTGTTATAGACAAGAAAGGTATCACCGAACCTACCAAGAAGGCAACCATGAGTGAGTCCAACAAGACAATCTTGAAGGCTAAAATCATGGATCAAAATAATCCAAATATAGAAGGCAAAAAATATTATGCCGAAGAAGACAAGACAAAAGCCGAACAAGAACAACTAGATAATGTTATGACTGAAATTGACAGACATCTTAATCCTGCCAATCATAACGGTGTGGGACCAACAAAAGCATTGGATGATTATGTTCACCAAGACATTTCAGATGAGGTTCTTCTTAAATTAAACATAAACGTCATCCAGGATCCACGATTCGCACAGCATCTCTCTGGACCACAACTCGCCTCAATACAAAAAGCTGGAATTCTCAAAACAAGCGCCCAGAGAGAAGCTGTAAAGCGAGCTGTTGAATCAAACGTATTTGGTAATGCAAGCGGGAATGAGTATTTAACCGCCAACGCTGGACAAGGATTATGGTAATAAATAATTAAATGCAAAATTATTCAAGCGACGAGTTAAATGAGATTTTCCAAACTCTGCCGGAGGAGTTGAAGGATGCTATTGTTTCGGTTGATACAGCCAAAATTATTAACGATACGGGCAAGAAATATGGACTGCATGTCGACCAGATCGGTGCAGTGGCAAACCAAACCGGCTTGGTTTTGCTAGGGATTGTGCATCCAACCGAGTTCGTGAGTGCAGTTACAAAGGCGGCTGGGATTGAGCGTGTGGTGGCCAGCCAAATCGCCTCCGACATAAACGACAAAATATTTTTGAAGGTTCGTGAAATTCTCCAAGGTGTGACTGCCAAAAAAACCGAGGAAGAGCCGGCCGAAGAAAATGGCCCAAGACCACTTCGCGATGCCCTGCTTCAGGCTATTGAGAATCCAGAAGGGTTAACCAAAAAGCCAGTGCCTCCAAAACCAGCACCCATACCCCTTGTTGAAATTAAGGACCCGTATGCACCAACAAAAGCCACGGCCCCGGTTATGGCACCAATCCCGATACGGGGAGATACGACCTCTGATGAGAGGAGGTCGGACCTTCCCGTATCGGCCACACCATCAATTCTTGAACAAAAAATGTCCGGCCAAGTTGATATGACTAAAACAGAAGTCAAAATTGAAGAGCCCCAAACTGGCGGTAAAAAGATCGATCCATATAGAGAACAGTTTTAACTAAACTTAATTGCAGTTTCAAGTTCCACAATTTATAGACGTTGAAGATAAAATTTTTGGACCTCTAACGTTCAAGCAGTTTATCTATATCTTAGGTGGAGCTGGGGGCACATATGTGATATATAAAATTATTCCAAACACATACCTAGCCTTGTTGGCGGCTTCACCGGTCATCATCTTCGCTCTTGCACTATCCTTTCAACAAGTTAACGGCCGGCCATTTATTGTGATGCTCGAAGCAGGTTTCCGTTATCTCATTGCACATAAGTTATATTTGTGGAAAAAGTCAGCACCAAAAGCCAAGCCAGACGGAACTATTGAGGCCACAACAGAACAAGCACCAGTATTTAATCCAAAACTAGTCTCTAGCAAACTTAAAGACCTAACATGGAGTCTAGATGTACACGAAAAAATAGATAAATAAAACAAAAAAGCTTATAATTAGAACGTGGATCGCACAAAATCAAAATCAAGTCAGGAGTTCGTTCCTGTAAAAGAGGTACGAGAGGGGATAACTATCTTGAAGGATGGTTCGATGCAAATGGTTTTGGCTGCCTCTTCACTAAACTTCGCCCTCAAATCTCATGATGAACAAACCGCAATTCTCTTACAATACCAAAACTTCCTAAACTCTCTTGATTTCACAATGCAAATTTTGATCGAATCCAAAAAATTAGACATCAAGCCGTATTTGGCAACCATAGACGAACGAATTGCAGCGCAAACCGAAGATCTTTTAAAAGTGCAGACCAGAGAATACAAGGAATTCATTAGGAAATTTACTGAGACAGTAAACATTATGTCAAAATCTTTCTTTGTAGTCGTCCCATACAATCCACCAGTGATGCAAGTTGGTACAAGTAGTACGGCTTCTCCTTTGGCAAAACTTTTTGGCCGGACATCAGATAAAACGGTAACCCAACAAGAAACCGCAAATTTTGAAGAGAACCGCTCCCAGCTTGAGCAGCGAGTGAACGTTGTCAGCCAAGGACTCTCCAGGCTTGGAGTAAGAACGCTTAGATTAGGCACCGAAGAGTTAATTGAACTGTTCTTTAGAATATTTAACCCTGAGGAGGCTGGTGGGATAACCGGTCAAGCACAAAGCAAATAATACAATGGCTTTATTTGGAAAATCAGACAATAATAAAAATAGTGTAGCGGCAATTCTACCACAGGACATCTATAGAGAGGGTGTTTTGGAGTTACAAGACGTCATCGCTCCGTCTGCGCTAAAAATAACCCAAGACAGCATAATCCTTGGTGAAAAAATCGCTCGAGTATTTTTCGTTATCTCATATCCAAGATTCTTATCAGAGGGTTGGTTTTCTCCCATAATAAATTTGGATAGGGTATTCGATATTTCAATACTAATTCATCCAATTGACACGTCTACCATTCTTCGACAACTACAGAAAAAAATTACAGAAGTGCAAAGCCAAATAAGTATCAATGAAAAGAAAGGTCTTGTTAGGGATCCAATTCTAGACACAGCCTACAGAGATATTGAAAAGCTGCGGGACGAACTACAACAAGCGAGAGAAAAAATCTTCGATGTCGGAGTTTATATAACAATTTATGGTGAAAACGAGGAGGCGCTGGGTAAGGCAGAGGCAGAGATAAAAAATCTGTTGGACTCAAAACTTATCTATATAAAACCAGCGCTCTTCCAACAAGAAGAAGGTTTCAAAAGCGTTTTGCCGATCGCAAACGACCAATTGAATGTAAACACTAAATTAAATTCATCTCCGCTATCTTCAATGTTTCCATTTGTGTCGTTTGATCTTACCTCAAACAAAGGGATTTTATACGGCATCAATCGACACAACTCAAGTTTAATCTTATTTGATAGATTTTCGCTTGAAAACTACAACTCCGTTATTTTTGCCAAATCAGGCGCAGGTAAGTCATACGCCACCAAACTAGAGATCCTTAGATCTTTAATGTTCGATACCGAGGTAATCGTAATCGACCCAGAGCGAGAGTACGAATTCCTAGCCGAGGCTGTGGGCGGTCGTTACTTCAATATTTCTTTGAGTTCCGAACACCACATCAACCCATTCGATTTACCTTTTGTAAGAGAAGATGAATCTCCTGCCGACATCTTGCGTTCAAATATAATCAGTTTGGTTGGACTCTTTAGAATAATGCTCAGCGGCTTAACTCCAGAAGAGGACGCGGTCATGGATACAGCAATCAGAGAGACATACGCTCTTAAGGATATCACTGCCGATTCAGATTTCTCAGGCAAAGAGCCACCGCTTCTTTCTGATTTGGAGCTTGTGCTGGCTGGCATGGATGGGGGAGCGGGGATTGCTCAAAGACTTCTCAAATACACCCAAGGAACATGGGCGGGTTTCCTAAACAAGCCGACCAATGTGGATATCAACAAAAAGTTCATCGTCTTCTCTGTACGAGACATGGAGGATGAGCTCAAGCCGGTGGCGATGCATATTATTATGAACTATATTTGGAATGCAATTCGCCGTAATTTAAGGAAGCGACTTCTGGTTGTCGATGAGGCGTGGTGGATGATGAAGTCTGAGGACACAGCCTCATTTCTCTTTGGTCTGGCAAAAAGATGCCGAAAATATTACCTGGGCCTTGCGACTATAACCCAAGATGTGGCAGACTTTATGGCCTCACCGTATGGAAAACCGATCATCAACAACTCTTCTATTCAATTTTTGATGAAGCAAGCCCCGGCGGCCATCGACACACTACAAAAAACATTTAATCTCACTGATGAGGAAAAATACCTCCTACTAGAGTCAGATGTGGGGGAGGGAATCTTCTTTGCTGGTCTTAAGCATGTTGCGATAAAGACCATTGCGTCTTATACAGAAGACCAAATTATTACATCTGATCCGTCCCAGCTCTTATCAATAAAACGGGCCAAAGACGAGCTCAAGGCCGCGCAAGGATAATGCTAAAAATAAATTGGTACTTAGTTTATTTCGCGGCAGCATGTCTTGATATTATACACACCCTAGTGGAGTGGGGCACTGCTGGCACGCTAGCTTTAGTGATCAATCGATTAATCACAATTTTTGCCGTTATGTCGTTCGCGTTATACTTCGAGATAACTGGGGTTACTGGTTGGATGTTTCCACTATTAGGAGTTGGTGGAGCTCTAGAAGTTCCACTTCTGGGTGATGTACTTGAGGGACTTCCAATAGACTGGCTAGTTATGGTTTGGAGAATACACAGAAAAAATCGTAAGGTGGGCAAGCTAGAAGCACTGGCAGAGAAGGCCGCAGGAGAATATAATAACGAAAGGGGTGATGAGGCACCGACAGAAAATCAATCAGAAGCAAGTGAGAGTCAGTACACACCAGAACCTAAAGAACCAAAACAGGAAGAGGTATGAAAAACTTATTACACAAATCAATAATAATTTCATTACTTGTTTTGTCTCCGGTGATTTCCTTTGCAATGACAGAAACTACAACTGGTGGGCAGCTATCCGCTGAAATATCTCCCACAGATCCTGGGCCATTTACAGACACGTCAGTTAATCTCGTCAGCTATGATGTAGACTTAAGCCACTCAAATATTATTTGGACAATAAACGGCCAAAAACAAAAAGAGGGGATTGGTGCAAACAATTTGCAACTTACTACGGGTCCAGTTGGCAAGAAGATCCTAATTAACATTGAGGTTTTATCCCAGGATGGAAAGGATATAACAAAAGAAATCTCAATGATCCCCGAAGATGTCGACTTATTGTGGCAATCAAATGGATATGTGCCGCCGTTTTATGAGGGAAAATCCGAGGTTGTAGCGGGGGGTGATGTAAAGCTTCTTGCATTGCCAAATTTTGTATCAGAAGATGGATCAAAGATTGATGCTTCAAAACTTATTTATAACTGGCGGACAAATGGAGAGATTGTATCTTCTGGTTATGGGCAAAGCTTCATAACTACATCGGTAGATGAATCACTGCCGCAGGATACTTTCGCAGTGGACGTATCGAGCACAGACGACATCATGAGAGCATCAAAGATTATAAACCTGAGACCGCACCTTCCAGTGGTTTTACTCTATGAAACAAACCCTTTATCCGGAACAATTTTCCAGAAATCTCTTTTAAATAGCATCCAGATGAATGCTGCCGAAATGACAGTTATAGCAGAGCCATATTTCTTCAATACAAAAGACCTGGGTTATTTATGGAGTGTAAACAACGAACCGCCCTCAGCAGACCTAAACAGCAAACAGCTCACCGTTAGACAACCATCAGGAAGCGGAGAATCGCTCCTAAATATATTAATTAATTCTGCTTCACAATCTGCCCAGATGAATCTTATAATTAAGTTCGGCAGAACAGCTAATTTTTAATAATCACAAATGAAAAACAAAATATCAACCATTCTGTTATTCTTCATGTTTATATTTATATTTAAGACATCGCCAGCCTTCGCGGCAGACTATAAATTATTGTCGCCAATTGGTTCAATTACGTCAGTAAACACAACCACAGACTTTAATAATTATCTTCAGACAATTATAAACATTTGTATCGCTGTCACGGCCACCCTAAGTGTTATAATGCTTATTATTGGCGGATTACAATATGTTTTTTCAAGCGTCAGCGAAACAACAAAAAAGGACGCGAAAGAGCGTATTACAAACGCGATCCTGGGTATTTTAATTGTTCTTTCAGGTTACCTTATATTGAGCACAATAGATCCAAAACTTCTCAAACTAGACTTCCCTGCGGTGCCAACCAAAGATCAACTTAAACCTCTAAACTAAATTTTAATAAACAATGAATGGCAACGTAACAAAAATTCTGATCGTAGTAACTCTGTTGTTGATATTTTTGTTCTCCGGTTTTGGTATCTATAAATACTTTTCTAACTCATCGGTGCCTAGCACACCAAACCAGACCAATAATCAGGGGCCAGCCTTTCCACAAAGCCCAAATAATCCTGCGGGCAGCGGCACCCCTGGTTCGGAATCAAACACAGAAAACGTTGTGGTCGGTCGTCCAATTGCCACATCAACAACCGAGGTTCCTGGGGCAAATTTCAAAATTATCACCACAAAACCTGTTTCCGGATCGTATTTTGTTGAAAAAACAGATACAGGCAGTAAAGGGCCTCGACTTTATATACGATACTCCGAAAGAGAAACTGGCCACTTATACGAGATTGCATATAACGAAAACATCCCGACCGAACTTTCTAATACCACCGTCACCAGAGTTTACGAATCCTATTTCAATAGTTCTGGTGATACTATTCTCTATCGTCGCCTCGGGGATGACTATACAATCCAAAACATTGTCTCACGCTTTGAGCCAGTCCAAGCTCCAACTTCAACCGAGGAGGTTTTAGTAAGCGTTGTCGGGAAACTTAACCAATCACCAATCCAGACAAACATCAAAGAGGTCGCAATATCGCCAGATCGGAGTAAACTTTTTAATCTAACGGCGATTAGCAATGATTTTGTTGGAACAATAGAAAACTTTGGGGGTAAACCAACAGGGAGAACGCAGATTTTTAGTTCACCCTTAGGTGAATGGCAAGTCCAGTGGCCCACAAACGACACTTTGTTTTTTAACACGAAGCCTTCTGCCGACACCCCAGGATTTTTATATTCTGTAAGCGTTAATAAACCTAATTTAGTCAAAATTTTGGGAGGCATAAACGGGCTCACTACAAACATAAACCAGAAGGCCAAAAAGCTCATCTATTCTGAAAGCACTGGCGGCTGGCTTTCGACATATTACTTTGACCTAGTGACACAAGCGCGGTCGGAATTCCCACTCAAGACCCTTCCTGAAAAGTGCGTGTGGGGTGGCATCGAAAAAGACATACTTTATTGCGCAGTGCCAATAACACCGGCCATTAACATTTACCCGGATGCCTGGTACCAGGGCGTTATATCATTCAACGACGAAATATGGCAAATCAACACAACAACAGGACAAACAAAGATCATTACAGACAAGGATAGTTTAGATAAATATGGCGGAATAGACGCCACTAAATTACAACTCAGCCCAAACGAAGACTACCTTTCGTTTATTAACAAAAAGGATCAATCACTTTGGTTGGTCAAGCTGAAATAATTTTTTTAGCCTGTTTTTTAACGAAAAACTCGTGACCAATAGTAAAAAGATTGTTTACTATCCAATAGACCGAAACAGCTGTATTGAGTTTGTAAGATACAAACATTATAAATACTGGCAAAATAAATTTGACTTGAAAGTTCATGCTTTGGGCCAATGTATCGCCAAAAGAATCCTCATCTTTCCCCCCTTTTTTTGGGCTAGGGGGCAGTGACAACTGAACCTGAACAAATTGCGTTAGTCCAACCAACACAGACAACAAAAAACTTTTTTGGGTTAGATCAATTAAACCAAAAAGCAGGTGACTAATAAGTTGTGGCCGAAGAATGAAGCTGTACAAATCGGCTGAGGTAAGATCGATCCCTGCTTTGAACACAAAAAACAGTGCGAGAATAATTGGTAATTGGATAAACATAAGAAAAACTCCGGAAAAAGGATTAACTCCGTGTTCTTTATACAGACTCATGATTTTGGCGGCCTGCTCCTGTTGATCGTTTTTATGAACTTCTTTTATTTTTGCCAGTTGTGGCTCAAGTTCTTTTAGTTTTTTTTGAGTTTTTATGGTTTTGTGAGAAACCGGTATTAACAAAACCTTTACAAAAAGAGTTAGGACGATAACAGCCATGCCTAAATCATGTCCAGGCAAAATTGCAGTCAAAAAAACTAAGGCGTTATACAGAGGTCGGTAAAAAAAATTATGAAATAGAAATTGCATCAAATTAACAACTTAGCCTGTTTAAAAACCGCAACAATAGCGCTCTCAAGCTCTCTGTACGACAGCCTTATCGACCCTGCTTTTAAAAAAATTGCGCAGATCAAGGGATTTTTAATTATATCCTTATGTTTTTGCAGAATATCTCTACTTCGTCTTTTTAATAAATTCCTTATTACAGCAAGTTTGGAAACCTTTATAGACACCACAATCGAATACTGGTTTGATAATGATTGATCGCCTTGCTTTGGTCGAATAAACTTAATACTTAAAACGCCAGAGTGGACAGCTTGTCCATTTTTTAATAATTCAGTAAATGTCGTCTTACTTATTCCCATTAAACAGCGAGTCGAGCTCTCCCTTTTCTTCTTCTTGCTTTAACCACACGCTTGCCACCAGGAGTAGTTTTTCTGGCTAAAAAACCGTGGGTCCTGCTTCTCTTTTTCTTTTTTGGATTATATGTTTTAGACATATCAGCAGTCTACAATACAAAATTAATAAAATCAATCTCCGAGGGGGTTTTGTCCACAGCTAATCCACCTCTTATTAACAGAAAAGGGCTCGTCCACCGTTTTGAAAAGAAAAAAACAAACCTTATACTTATCTTGGTCTTTTCCCAATCTGGTATATTTAAAAATAAAGACTACAATATACTGACTCAGTACTAATATTAACTTAATGATAGATAATAAAAAATTATGGGAAGACGCAATTATTGAAATAGAGTTGGGAATTTCTCGTGCAAATTTCAGCACCTGGTTTAAAAATACCTATATATCAAAACAAGAAGATGGCATTGTTTATCTTTCTGTTCCAAGCGCCTTTGTTAAAGACTGGCTTCTAAATAAGTACCACAAATTCATAATGAAAGCGTTAAGAAACATCTCACAAAATGTTCGTGGGGTTGAATATGCTATTCAAAAAGAGGGTGACCGAGAAAGGGATAACAAACAACAAGCACAAAAACCCTTAGTAAATAACCAGTTAAAATTAAACGAACTGTATATCAATAAAGAAGACAACCTAAATCCTAAATACGTTTTTGACAGCTTTATTGTTGGTTCTTTTAATGATCTGGCCCACGCCGCCGCACAGGCTGTCATAAAGAATCTTGGAACAACATATAACCCCCTTTATATTTACGGCGGATCAGGGCTTGGAAAAACACACCTTATCCAGTCGATAGGAAATTCTATTAAGAATATTCCAGGAAAAAAGGTGTTTTATTTGACGTCTGATAAATATGGTTCGGAATTTGTCGACTCAATGAGAAACAACTCAATTCATTTATTTAAAGAGAAATACAAAAAATACGACCTACTTATCATGGACGATGTCCAATTCTTTTCCCAAAAAGAAAAGTTCCAAGAAGAACTCTTTCATCTTTTTAATAGTCTCTATGAAAACAACAAGCAAGTGGTCTTTTCTTCAGATAAACCACCAAGACAAATTTCAAATCTTGAGGATCGACTCCGTTCAAGATTTGAGGGTGGCATGGTGATTGAAGTTTCAAAACCAGAATATGAATCCCGAATAGCAATACTTCGTTCAAAACTCAAAATGAGTGGGTACTATCTTCCTGACGAAACAATTGAGTTTATTGCCACCAATATTTCTGACAACATAAGAGAGCTTGAGGGTATTTTAAATACAATTATCTGTCAATCACAGCTCAAAAATAAAGAGTTGGGCATTAATGAAATAAAACAGTTGGTTAAAAACAGTTCCAAACAAAAGAAAACCGTATCAATAAAAGATGTAATTAAAGCTGTTTGTGAGTTTTACAATATTGAAGAAAAGACCATATATGAAAAAACGAGGCGAAAAGAAGTTGTAAAACCACGCCAAATTGCTATGTATATTTTAAGACAAGACTTTAACACATCTTATCCTTATATCGGACAAAAGCTTGGGGGAAGAGACCACACCACCGTAATCCATGCCTGTGAAAAAATAAAAAACGATATTAAAAACAGTCCGACAATCGAGCAAGAGATAGAACATATAAAAAATGTAATATATAGCGGTCAGGCGGCCTCTGGAGCAGCGGTTTATGATGATCAAAATTAATTTTTGTTGATACTGTGTGGAAAAGGCTGTGGATTAACAGTGAGAGAGTGGTGATAAAATAGTGAATTAAATGTTTACAAAAAATAACAACAAAGCCTTAATACAAACTTTCCACCCCCAATTCATAAACTTTTCCACAGGTAGAATTAAATTATATGTTTCACTATAAACGTATTTCGTAGTTATTCACAAAATCACAGGACTAATAATAAAAAATAAATAGTAAATTAACTAATTACTAATTAATTATATGAAAGCAGAGTGCGCAAAAGATAAATTAAAAGAGGCTGTATCTCAGGTGGGAAAAATTGCAGCTAAAAATCTTTCATTACCAATATTAGAATCGATTCTTTTTGAGGCGAGAGATAAAAATATTATTTTAAGAGCCACCAACCTAGACGTTGGTTTAGAGATTAAAATTCCAGCAAAGGTAGAAAAAAACGGTGTGATTGCTTTGCCTAGCGATATTTTAAACGCTTTTTTATCTGGATTGTCTGATAGTCAAACAATTAAACTGGAGTTAATTAATAATAATCTACTAATTTCAACCCTCAGAAACTCAACAGTAATTAAAAGTTTCCCTGTTGACGATTTTCCTACCATTCCACAAATAGACAAAGAAGAATCTTTTTCACTCGAAGCCAATAAAGTCGTTTTAGGTATTAAGTCTGTGGTCTATGCTACTTCTTTGTCAGACATGAAACCAGAGATAGCATCGGTTTTTATATATAGCGACAATGACGAACTAGTTTTTGTTTCTACTGATTCGTTTAGACTTGCCGAAAAACAGATTACTCGTCAGCAAAAAGACAAGAAAATGTCTATAATTTTGCCATTTAAAAACGCAATGGAGATTGCAAGGATTTTTGAGCAAAGCAAGGATATTCTTGATATTTACTTCAATAAAAATCAGATATCAATTGTTTCTCCGTCGGTATATTTCACGTCAAGGATTGTTGGCGGGATTTTTCCAGACTACAGGCAAATAATTCCAAAAGAAAAAAAGACAGAAGTGGTTGTGTTGAAAAAAGATTTGGCAGATTCTATAAAGGTTTCTAATATTTTTTCTGATAAGTTTAATCAAATAAACATTAAGGTTATTCCTGAGGATTCGTTGTTTGAGATAAGTTCAAGAAATCAAGACCGTGGCGAGAGCTCTACAAGGGTTCCGGCAACAGTGGAGGGGGAGGCTGTTGATATTAATTTAAACGCCAGATATATACTAGACTGCCTCCCCTCTATTAGTGAAGATAGTATCCATATTATTCTTAATGGTTCCAATAAGCCCGTTATTATAAAAGGTGTCGGCGACGCTTCTTTCTTGTATTTGGTTATGCCAATGAATAATTAAACAATGGAGAAGATTAGCTCTTTTCTTGATAGGTTTAAAAATATTAACATACCGGACGAGGCTGTTCGGAAAAATTTGTCTGATATAATTGGTGTAGAGATTGGGGAAAAGATTAATTTTAAAGACATAACAATTAAAAGTGGCATAGCCACGATCTCTTGCGGCGCAGCCATTAAAAGCGAGATTTTTATAAAAAAAACCAAAATATTAGAAGTTCTTGCTGCTAAAGATGGCAAGCATACCGTTGTAGATATTAGATAGATAGATTAAGAGTAGATTCGACTTGGGCGACATTAAACACAGAATCATAAACAACAATCCTTAATGTGTTTGTTGTCGAAATGTTTGAGGTTTCTGATGGGATGAACGAAAAGTCAAACGGCGCAGTTTTTGAGGAGCCAAGGTATGTATTATTCAGGAAATAGTCAGCAGAGGAAATTGGATATTTCCCTTTGTTGACAATAGAAATTTTTATGCGAGAGGTTGAAGTGTAGCTTTGTGTCGCTACAGGGCTTTGAATTGATATGTTTGGAGCAAATTCTGGCCGATGGACATCGTCAACGTCAGTCGGGATAACTTGAGGTGTTTCGTTTAAAATTCCAGATTCCCTTGCCCATTTTTGTACCTGTGTTTCCCAAAGATTAAACTGTGGGTCACTCGCTGGGTCACTCGGAGCTGATCCCGTTGGATCGTCTTTGTTTACCCAATACAAAATAGAATGTATATTTCTAACGACTTTTGTTTCTCGGGTTTCTTTTGGAGTATATTGGGTGGCTAATTTGCCTGATATTTTGTCTATAATATAACTTTGACCGCCTTCCCACAGCCCTCTTAGTGCCGGCTTTACCTTTTCAAGATCAACATCATTTGGTTTTGGAAAATTTTCTGTAGGGAGTGTTTTTGCAGCCTCGTGCATGAACTCATTCCATATTGGTATGGCAATAAAGCCAGCCACTTTTTTTTCCATTGGGGTGTTGTCATTGTTTCCCGCCCAAACACCAACAGCTATGTTCGGTAGGTATCCCACGGCCCATGCATCACGATAGTCGTTTGTTGTGCCTGTTTTTACTGCAACATCTCTTCCTGGAATATCTAGTATTGAATTTTGTCCGTAGAGTGGTGCACGAGCCACTTTATCAGACAAAACACTGTTAATCATTTTTGCTGTGTTTTCTGGCAAAACACGAGTTTCTTCTGGGGTAAATTGCTCAAGTATTTGTCCCGAGCTATCCTCAATTTTTAAAATTGCAGTGTAGGGATTCCTAATTCCTTCGTTGGCAAATACAGAGTATGCGCTTGTTAAGTCAAGCGGTGATACTTCACCGCCGCCCAATACAAGAGTTAGGCCGTATCTCATTGGGTCATCTAGCCCAGCTATACCCATGTTTTGTGCTGTTTTAATTGAATCGTTTATACCAACCAAATAAAGCAGTTTGATTGCTGGAATATTAATAGATTGTGCAAGGGCGTTTCGTAGTGAAATTGGTCCGCGATATTTTCCATCATTATTAACAGGCATATAACAATCTGATTCTTTGGTCGAGGGCAGCAAAGGTTTTCCTTCTGGTGAACAGGTTGTTTGGAATTGTGTTGGGAGATCAAGCAATACAGTTTCTGGTAGATATCCTTTATTGAAAGCTGTTGCATAGACAAAAGGTTTAAATGTGGAACCAGGCTGTCTGTGGGCGAGGGTCACGTTAAAATTTCCATCGTTTGTGGTGTCGAAGTAGTCTCTTGATCCTACCATCCCTAATATTTGGCCAGTTTTTGGATCAATCGCAACCATACCCGCATTCTTGGCGTTAAACTTTTTTTCATTGTCGGCAGCATATTTACTTACAATTTCCTCTGCTTTTTGTTCTAGTTCCCAATTAAGAGTTGTTGTGATTTTTAATCCTTTTGTTTCCAAATAATCTTTACCATACTTATTTTCTAAGTATGATTTTACAAACTCAACAAAATGAGGAGCCTTAATTCCTCCGTCATCTCGTGGCAAGAAGACAACAACCTCTTTTTTTGCGGTAGACCCTTCAGTCTTTGTGATCATTTTTTGCTCGATCATTTTATCGAGCACAATATTTTTGCGGTCATTAAGTTTGGCCCGATTATTTCCGTATGGGGAATAGAATGTTGGGGCCTGGGGAATAGAGGCTAAATACGCTGCCTGTACAAGGGTTAGATCTTTGGCACTCACACCGAAGAATTTTTGACTAGCATCTTCGACGCCGTAGATCGATCCGCCGTATGGAATCTCGTTAAGATAGAGTGTTAAAATCTCCTCTTTTGTCATGGCCCGTTCTAGTTTAAGAGCCAAAATTATCTCTTTGATTTTTCTTGCAAAAGATTTATCTGACGTAAGAAGAGTGTTTTTTATAACTTGCTGGGTTATTGTCGAACCACCCTGTTTAAGGGACCCAGATTCGAGATTAATAAGCGTAGATCGAATCATTGATCCAAGTTCTATTCCTGGGTGGTTATAGAAGTTACTGTCTTCAATTGCAATGGTCGCGTTTCTTAAGTACGGAGAAATATCTCCATATGAAACGACTTTTCTTGTTACGTTCTGATGAACATCATATAAAAGGACCTTGCCCGTACGGTCGTAAATCTTTGTTGACTCGGCCACCTGTCTCTCGTCCAAACCTTTGAAGTCAGGGATTTGCAATGTTGAAATCCACAAAACTAATGAACCAGCAAATATAAAAAACAGAATCACAACCACTCGCAGTAGGTTTGAGAAAGAGTTCAGTTTTGTTGCTTTTTTGAGAACCGTATGTTTTCTGCTCATCCACATCAAAGTACCATAAAATATCTATTTTGACAATTAGGCTTAGATTTTTATGATTATTTGTGCTAAATTAAAATGTATGAAAAAGGTTGTTACAGACAAACAGAAGATTGAGGAGGTTTTAACTCGCTCTGTTGAGGAGGTCTTGCCGACAAGGGAGGGGTTAAGGGAACTTCTTCTTTCTGGAAGACGTCTTAGAATTTATATTGGCACTGATGCCACAGGAACATCTCTTCACCTCGGTCACGCTACAAACTACATGATCTTGGAGAAATTTCGCCAGCTGGGCCACGAGGTTGTTTTTTTAATAGGTGATTTTACTGCACGTATTGGTGATCCAACCGATAAGGGGGACATTGCGAGAAAACAGCTGACGAGAGGGGAAGTGCTTCACAATGTTAAAACTTGGATAGATCAGATAAGACCAGTAATTGACGTAGATAACAAAGATAATCCAGTTAAAATTCTTTACAACAACGATTGGTTGGCGGCACTGACTTTGGAGAATGTATTAAACCTCGCATCAAATTTTACAGTTCAACAAGTGTTAGAGAGAGACATGTTTCAGGAGCGAATAAAAAAAGAGAAGCCGCTTTATCTGCACGAACTGTTGTACCCACTAATGCAGGGCTACGATTCTGTGGCCATGGATGTTGATGTAGAGATGTGCGGAATGGATCAGAAGTTTAATGCGTTGGCTGGCCGTACCCTGCTGAGAAAATTAAAAAACAAAGAGAAATTCGTTTTCATAACTACTTTGTTGGAAAACCCAAAGACTGGCGAAAAGATGATGTCCAAGTCTTTGGGTACAGGAGTCTTTCTTGATGCTGACGGAGATAAAATGTTTGGAGGAATTATGTCACAGCCAGACGAGAATATGAGGCAGCTTTTTATAGATTGTACGAGACTAGACATGGTAGAGATCGAGAGCATTCTCCAGGAAAAAAATCCCAGAGATTCTAAAATACGACTAGCCACAGAGATTGTTACTATGTATCACGGAAGGGATGTGGCAAAAGTGGCCAAGGAGAATTTTATAAAAACATTTTCCGAGGGCGGTGTTCCCGAAGACATAAATGAGTTTTTGGTTGTGCCAGGAGTATTCCTAAAAGACGCCCTACTTGAGCACAAATTAGTAAGTTCTGGTAGTGATTTTAGAAGATTGGTTGACGAACGGGCTGTGAGCGTAAATAATAATAAAATCGAAGACCCTAAAATAATTATTTCAGAGAACTCTGTTGTGCGCGTTGGTAAAAGACGGTTTATAAAATTTATTATTGCCTAGCACATACAGTAAAAACACCCACGAGGGGTTTTTACTGTATGTGATTAGTTGCCCTCGTCGTCGTCATCCTCGTCGTCGTCACCCAAGAGGTCTGAGTC
>JACQCW010000013.1 GCA_016201425.1 Candidatus Vogelbacteria bacterium
CGAAAAATATTGCCGCCGCCGATAACAATCCCGATTTGATGACCCTGGCTGATTAGCGCTTTTATCTGATCAGCGATCATATGTAAACGATTATGATCGTATTTATTACCATCACCAGACAAGCCCTCCCCGGATAGTTTAATTGTTAGTATCATATATGTGTTATTATATCACTAGATGAGTAGTTTTAAATTATTGACAACTTTGTATTTATTCTGTAGTATGATAATAGCTAACTGCACGTTTACAATCACAGCAACTGAACCAGGAGGCTGACACGGATGAAATACTTAACTCCCCTCTTTTTGGTGCTGGTCTTACTTTTGCTATCATATAATTCAGCTATAGCAGTGACTAGAAACTATACAGAAACTGAGGGGCCATATCGAGAGGCTTGAAGGTCGTCGATCCAAACACAAAATCAGAAACCCCAGATCACATAGAAGACAAAATACAAAAGAACGTAGACCTTCCAAAAAGCCCACCCGTGCAAAGTAACAAAGCAACCCGCTGCCCGTTTCGACCTATGGCCGTGCGGGCCTTTTATATTGTAAACGTCACGGATTTCTGATCTTTCTTGCCAGAAATAATATCGTGAATCGTAAATGTTGAGGTATATCTCCCGTGCAACACATCATCACCAATAATCAGATTAAAAACAAAAGCACCAGAATCAAGCGCATAACTATATTTGTTATTAATTTCTTGAATAGATAGCTTATTTAGGAATTTTGCTCTCTGTCCATCCTCGTTAAGAGTTTTAACATCTGCACTTACATGGATACGCCAAAGAGCCCCTTCTTGCTTGAGTTTTGGATCTGAAAATAACAAATAAATACTTATCTTTTTTATTTTACTTCCAGTACTAGTAACAGTATTGGTATCGGTCTTATCTATCGACTTAATTTTAATATCTTTAGCGACTTCCGATTTTGTAACAAAAGTATCACTTGTTTTATACAAACTTGAAAGAACTGCCGCTTTCTGATCTTGTTGTGTTTGACCAACGAACTGAGTTAACTTGTTGTAATATTGAGATTGATTTTGATTACCAACTGAAGAAATAGTAAAGAATGAAATCGCGAATACTGCCATAAAGATAGCGACATTCTCCATCGCTACATAATAGCATAGAAGTTTTTTAGCAAGGGGAGTTATACACAACTACGACCAGTGCTTAAGCTCTAAGGCTTTTCTAGCGGCCTCCTGCTCCCCTTCTTGTTTTGAGTGACCTTTACCCTCAGCAATTAAATCATTTTCAAAGAAAATACCTACTGTAAAAACCTTGTTATGATCTGGCCCAATCTCCGATAACAATTTATAAGACGGTGTAATATTTATATATTCCTGGGATTTTTCTTGGAGTAAACTTTTTGAATCTCGCCATAAGTTTTTTGAAATTATTTCGTCCTCTTCCTTATCTAAAAGATTTTGTACAATGAATTTTTTTGCCTCATCATACCCTTGATCCAAATACAGAGCTCCAACAAAAGCCTCAAAAGTATTTGCCAAAATATATTGTCTTGCTCTACCCGAATCCTTAGATTCGCCCCTTGATAGTAATAAATATTCACCCATGGCTAGGTCTGACGCAACCTTCGATAGTGTAATGGCATTAACCAAAGCAGATCGGTAGCTTGTGAGATCCCCTTCTGGTCTATTTGGATATTTTTTAAACAAATGATCCGTTACAACTAACTCAAGCACTGCATCACCAAGGAACTCTAAGCGTTCGTTGTGTGAAAGTTTAAAATTTTTATTTTCATTGATATAAGAACGATGAACAAAAGCCTGTTGTAACAGTGACTGGTCTTTAAAGTTAACATTTATCTTTTTTTCGAATTTTGATACATCCATCCTCTTGCCATTACTTAGAATCAGTTATGATACCTATAGCCTTAGTTATAATTGGAACAATATCATCATACATTTTAAGATCAACAATCTCGTCAACCTCAAACCATCTCGCATCATCAAGACCACCCGTTACTTTCAATTTCAAATCTTCTTTTTTAGCTTTTGCGATAAAGTATGATACTTGTTTTCTGATCTTACCTTTTTCAGGATCAGACGCGACATATTCGTTACGACCTACATTTTCACCAACGTCAACTTTAACCCCTATTTCTTCTAAAATCTTCCCCGCCACTCCCTCTTCTTCGGGTGCAGAAGTGTCAATTTTTCCCTTAGCCAAAGTCCAATATCCAAACACGTCGTGAACGAAGGCCAAATAAATTGTGTTGTCTGCCTTTGAGTAAACGACAGCACCACCCAACTTTTCAATAGGAAGTTTTGACATGTCAATTGGTTCCTTACCCTTCCTTTTAGCTGGCACCACCTCACCCTCTGGTTCTCCCATCTCCTTGTACACCGTACCAAGCACTCCGTTAACAAATTTACCACTGTTCTCCCCGCCAAAAGTCTTAGCGAGTTCGATTGCCTCGTTTATCGCCACTCTCGATGGCACCTCTTTTTTATCACCAAAAAGCAACTCAGCGAGTCCAATCCTGAGCACATTTCGATCTACGGTTGAAATTCTATCAAGAGGCCAATCGGGAGCTGATTTAACAATTATTCCATCAATGAGTTCCAGTCTATTTATCACGGTCTCAAGGAGCATTTCCATAAACGATGAGTCAGTTAGACCTGGTCCAAACTCAGCAATATTGCGGCTTAAGATATCCTTAAGCATGGTGCCATCCTTACCGGTAAAGTCCCACTCGAAGAGAGTTTGCAGAACAATACTTCGTGATAAATGTCTATTGGCCATATATTTTAAAATTTCAAATTATTATTGACTTTAATCAACAACGAGCGCGGGAAAATAACTACCTTTTATTTTCCTTTACTTTTGGTGCTACTCTTTGCAATCTTTGCACTTGTGTCCGTCACAACGATCCCTTTATATGTACCACAATTTGGACAGGCCCTGTGTCGCAAATATGGAGCCTGACATTTTGGACAAGTGGATAGATTTGCAGCCTTAAGAGCATGATGCGACCTTCTATTGGCCGTATGCGCTCTCGTATGTCTCATTCGATTTACCATAGCAAGTAGTGTAACATCATTAATTAATTAATTCAAGTGCCTTGTGGCGTCTATCCACGCATCTCTATCCTATGGTTTTCTAATATACTTTTTAGCTTATCTCTTGCTATATTTGGGTCTTTAACAAGCGCTGGATGTGGATATGGCTCTTCATACCATTCAACAAGTTCTGCAAATATCTCATCTGATGAACTATATTTATCTTTCATTTCGTCTCTCAGATCATTGGCGATTTGAATGATTTCACCGATAGCCTTACCGCCCTTGAATC
>JACQCW010000014.1 GCA_016201425.1 Candidatus Vogelbacteria bacterium
TCTTATTATTTACTACAGAAGTTTTGGCTCTTGATCCTTTGGCACATTTCGAACAAAACAGCAAAACATTTGAAGCATCAATAGGTAACGCAACCGACACAACCTGACCCTTTTCCCCCTCCTTCCTCTTCTTCATGTGTTTCTTAACCATATTAACAGCCTCAACTAGTATTTTGCCAGTCTTAGGAAAAGACCTAAGGACTTTGGATTTCTTACCCTTATCCTTACCAGATAAAACTATTATGTTGTCTCCTTTCTTGATTGCCATTTTATTTCTAGATTATTTCTGGAGCTAATGATGCTATCTTCTGATAGCCGAGATCCGCTATCTCTCTTGGAATAGGACCAAATATTCTCGCCCCGAGCGGCTCCTTCTTCTTACGATCAATTATAACCACAGCATTGTCGTCAAACCTGACATAACTACCATCCTTTCTTCTAAAAGGCGCCTTCTGTCTTACTACAAGACCACTCAGAACGTCCTTCTTCTTAACCTGTTTTCGTGGTTCAGCGACTTGAACAGAAAGCACGACAACGTCACCTATTCTGGCATATCTCTTTTTCGATCCGCCGAGCACTTTAAAAATACGTCCAATTTTGGCTCCGGTATTATCTGCTATTTTTACTAATGCCCTAGGCTGCAACATAAATTTATATTAAATCTTTTTTCCGTTAATCTCGACAACCATAAAGGATTTGTCGCGAGATAACGGTCTGCACGATCGTATGGTAACTTTATCGCCAACCTTCGCAACACCGCCTTCATCGTGAGCCTTATATTTCTTGATTCTCGTAATAAACTTCTGATACTTTGGATGCTTGATATACCTCTTGACCAAGACCAAAGCTGTTTTTTGCATCTTATCGGAAACCACGACACCATTAAGTGTCTTCAAATTCTTTTGTTCAGTTTTGGCTGATACTTTTTTCATCTTTTTATTTTTGTCTTAAAAAGGTTATCGCTCTTGCTACATCCTTTCTTGTTGTTCTAGCTTCTTTGATATTCTTAACACGACTTCCGGACACGCCAAATCTAAAATTTTTAAGAGTATCCCTCTTATCTTTCAACAGTGTCTCAAGCTCCGCCTTTGTCTTATTTTTTATGTCTGCTTTCTTCATCCCTTAAGAAATTAAACTAATACACTTACTATACAAAGTCAACTATCCTCTTCTTACTATCTTAGTACGCACTGGCAACTTATCTGAAGCTCTCGCCAAACTCTCCAGGGCCGTTGCGTCGTCAACGCCATCAATTTCGAACAACATTCTTCCTGCATAAACCTCAAAACAATACCCTTCTGGGTCTCCCTTGCCTTTTCCCATTGGAACCTCTGGAGGCTTGGATGTGAATGGTCGGTCAGGGAAAATTCTAATCCAGATCTTTCCTGTTTTCTTGATGGCTCGACTCATGGCCTTTCGCGCAGCTTCGATCTGATTTGATGTTATTCGGGCATAATCGAGAGACTTAATACCAAAAGAACCGAAGGCCAGTGTTGTGCCTCGCGTTTCCACCTTAACCTTATCGGGATTCCTTCTGGTGGACTGCCACTTTCTGTGTTTAACTTTCTTGGGGATAAGCATGGTTATTTTTTAGCCTTTTCAAAAATTTCACCCTTATAAATCCAAACTTTTATTCCTATATCTCCGTAAGGGAGGTGGGCCTTTTCGCGAGCGAAATCAACATCAGCTCTAAGCGTTTGGAGCGGCAACCTACCGTTCTTGACCGTCTCAACTCTACTCATTTCTGCGCCACCGAGCCTTCCCGACATGGTTATCTTTACACCCTTAGCCTCTCTGTTAGCCATAGTCTTCTCTACCGCTTGTTTCATCACACGCATAAAAGGTAATCGCTTCTCCAAACCTTCTGCACACATCTGGCCGACAATTGAAGCCGAAGTCTCTGGAAATCGTATCTCTTCAATCTCAATTTTGACATCCTTAGGAACAGAAATCTTTAGCCTCTTTAATTTTTTTACTATCTCATCCTTAATCTTAGTTGTGCCCTCACCACTCCTGCCAATAATCATTCCCGGTCGGGATGTCTTAATTATTATCTTTAAAGAATTGCTTCCTCTTTCGATCTCTATTCCACCAACGTAGTGACCGTGCAAACGCTTATCCAAAAATTCTCTAATTGTGACGTCTGATTTTAAAAACTGCTGATATTTACCGGGGACACCAAACCACCTTGACTTCCAGTCTCTTATAATTCCTAATCTATGTGAATATGGATGAACGCTGTGGGACATTTTATTTATTCTTTGTTCCCGACGTTTCAGACGGGATTCCTAATACTAACTTAACACTGCTCGTCTTTCTTCTAATGGGGAATGATCGGCCGAAGGCTCTTGCTCTACCCCTCTTCATAACAACGCCGCCATCGACTCTTGCCTCCTTGATATACAAATCTGCCTGATCCAACTTAAAATTATTCTTTGCGTTCGCGATCGCGGACTTAACAAGCTTGATCATTGGAAGAGATCCTCTCTTTGCAGAAACCGCGAGTATTGCCAGGGCAACATCCACTTTCTTACCCTTAATCAAATTTGCCAAAAGCCTCACCTTCCTTGGTGACTGGTTGTATCTATTCAATTCTGCATTTATTGCTGTCATGCTTATTTCTTAGCTGCGCCTGCGGCTGGTCCAGCAACCTCGGCCTTAGCCGACTTAGCGGCGGCGATTTCGGCCTCCTTCTTCTTTGTCTCAAGTTCTTTCTGCATCTTTCCTCCGTGCTTAATGAACTTTCTTGTTGGAGCGAACTCGCCAAGCCTGTGAACAACCATCTCCTCAGTGACTCTTACCTCTAGATGTGCTCTGCCATTATGAACGCCAAAAAGAAACCCCACCATCTCAGGAGATATCTGACAGCTTCGTGCCCAAGTTTTGATCATAGGCGCCTCTTCAGGCTTCTTGCCAGCTATTTTCTTTAATAGCCTATCATCAACATATGGACCTTTCTTTAGCGATCTTGCCATAAAAATATTTATATAAAAACGTTGATCCCTCATAGGGACAACGAAGGCTATACTAGCAAAAAACCCTTCCGCTTGTCAAATAATCTTTGAGATTAATATAAAAGAATGTAAAATATAGGCTATGAATAAAAGATTTGATCGCGCGGAATTACACGGCGTTGTTTTAGACAAACAAAAAGAAAGAAAATCTAGATCGCTAGAGGAGCTTTATGAAAAAGTCTTGAAAATTAAATGGCAAGTTTTAACAGAGGAAAACACAAGAGAAGTACTACTGCATTGGGCAAGGCAGGTTGTTGATTTCGCCAGAAACACCAATATAACCAAAGCTATTTTTATGGACAGGGGTGCAAGACCTCTGGTGTATCTATTCAAAACTTATTGGGATGTAAAAAATTTAGACGGAGGATATATGTCTCAACCTGAAATCCTGTTTTTAGCACCAAGAAGTTTCACAGAGCCATCAGACACGAACACAAAAAAGATTAAAAAACATTTTGCAGAATCTGGGAACTGGGGTGGCCACGAAAAAGTTTTGGTTGTGGACGACTTCGTACAGGGTGGATCAACTGTTGATTCTGCAACTAAACTAATCGAACAAGCATTCCCAGGAACTATCGTCGCCGTAACCGCCCCCTTTAACGGCGATGATACCAAGGCAATGTTTTCCACACAAGGAGGGCGCAGAGCTCCTTGGGATCGACCAAATGGAGCCGGGGGTGATGAAGAAGGAACAGAAAGTTTAACATTAGTAGAAAGAGAAGGTTTGTTTGTTAAGCGCCAAAAACCGCTCGATATTGATAGGGATAAGATTGCTAATTTTGATAAAAATAAAGAGGCTTACGAAAAATGGGCTGACTTGGCGAAAAATTTACGTTTAGAGATGCAAAAAATTGCACTTATGGACTTTAAATATGTGGAATATTAAAAGATATTTTAGGGATTTAAAAATAGAAGCTAGGTTAATTTATGAGGTTCGACCTCCGAGACATAAGACCTTAATTGAAAAGTAAGCCAGAGATACCTTCACCGTAATTTTTTAACAGCCTATCCAACGTTTCTTTGTGTTCTATTATTTCCCCCAGATTTTCTTTGATAGCCAGGAAATCTAACACTGAAGGAAAATTCTTTTTGTCTATAAAATCGAGGTAACTCGACCAACGATAATTTTCTAAAAAATCTTTTGTGGCAACGTAATCATTTATACCAAACTCCTTCCATTTACTTTGAAAAGTGTCGACAGGATTGAGATGTATATAGTTCACTAATGTTTCTAGATATTTTTCATCATCAACAAACTTACTTTTGAATTTTCCTTGAAAGAGAGCTCCTGTTCGTTCATTCTTAACATTAAAATACATTGTATATCCAGTGGCTAATTTTTGTATAAACTTACTAATACCACAATCTTTCCTCTGTTGAATAAGTAAGTGGAAATGATTGGGCATCAATGCATAACAGAAAATATTAACAAGCCTTTCCCGATCTTTAATATCGTAGGTCGAACCTCCGACTATTGGATTATCTATCTTTTCGAGTGACTCAACGTCATTGCAAGCATACAAATAGTGTATAAAGCGAAAGTAATCCTGATCATCTAAAAAAATATCTCTTTTATCGGTACCACGATTATATATGTGATAAATACCGTCTTCTATAAATTCTGGTCTTGTCATCTAGACATCTTAGCACAGTATCCTTATTTATCGGAGGTCGAACCTCCGATTTTAAAATTACAAATATTCTCGGGCGAAAAGCCTCATTCTCTCCATATTGTGAAACTTGCCATTGACGATATACTCGTCTTCCAAAAGACCCTCTTTCTTAAAAGCAAACTTTTTATACAGCTCGCGCGCTCTGTTATTCTCCTCAAGAAACACCAGCCATAATTTATTGAGCTTTAATTCCCTAAAGGCATAATTGATTATTGCGGCCAGTGCTGCCTTGCCATAACCCTTTCCCTGCTGATCATTCACTATTATTATACTCAGACGACCGACTTTGGCCGGGGCATAAATTTGATTGATGCCAACTTGACCAATATATACTTTGCTCATTTCATCAAAAACAGAGAACACTCGATCCGTTTTACTTAGAACTAGCTTTTCTAAAAACGCTTTTTCTTCATCTTCCGTTGTCGTTCCAGTAAAAGCTGTAAAATTTTGTCTGACATTCGGATCGTTAATCCAATTCATAATATAGTACAAGTGCGTCAGTGAAACAGGAACCAGTTTGATTAGTTGCTTCATGGTCAGTATCTAAGTTTATCCGATGATTTTGCCTGGTCAAAGTCTATAATATAGACGCGTGGAGGGACGCTAATATCTGCGGTACCATCAGCTAATCTTGGGAACATAATGACAAAATTGTTTAAGTGTGCGTGATCATGATTAATACCCAAATCTAACAACCCCTGTCTTATCTTTTCAACCTGCTCAAAAATTTCTGTCTGAAAAGGCCCAAAACTTCTGACCCATGTGGCTACCGTTGGTCCATTTAATACTCTAGAGAAAACAGTAACTCCAAAGACTCCATATCTTTTCTTCATAGACGCCGGCAGATCTAGTCCCTGACCTTCCCAAAAATCTTTATCATACTTATCGGCGTCTTGGCGCACCGCAACAATTGGTTCTACAGGAACATAGTCAAGGCCGAGTTTCTTCCAAAATTCCTCCGCCTCATACGCCTTCTCCCAATTCAAATATGGAAGCTCCTTAATATGCCTAGCAATAACCTCACCTTTGAACCTTTCTATATCATCAAAACCAGGAACACGTCCAAGTAGCGTCGTTCTCGATCCGTCTTTCTTAAAATCGGCCTTATAAAATCCTTTTTCTGCCTTATCATATAGTCTAGTCCCTGAGGCAATATTATTTAGATTGATATTATTTTCTTCTCTAAGTCTCTCCCGTAACCCATCTCTTGCCGGATTTGATATAGATTTTATTCCCATCGCCGCCACAAATCGGACTGTTTCATCAACACTTGTAAGCCCATCTCTTATTAAGCGCTCCCTATCTTTCTCTGAGGCAAACTCAATAGTAGCGGCAGCGTGTCGTCTAATATTGTAGTCAACATCTTTAAAACATTTTTCAATCAACTCCGCCCTAAGATACTCTGGTACGTATTTAATAGCCAAGACTCCCAAGACACGAATATAGGATTCTTGGGCAAGCAAAATCTCAGGAACAATTTTAGCTAACTTTTCCTCTAACTTTCGGCGATCTTCTTCGGGTATCAAATCAATCATCTTCGCGGCCTCATATACAACAGCGGGATTCTTATCCTCAATTATCTTACCAACTAATCTCGCGCGCGAAGTCTCTGGTGCGAACGGAATTACTTCTATCGCGGCCCTGTGTAAACGATCGTCCTTATCATTAATCGCTTTTTCAACAAGCTGCAGCCGTTCATTCTCATCCGGAATTGATTTAATAACACCCACAGCTGCTACTTTTACAAAATATTCTTTATCATCTATGGCCTTCGCTACAAATTTAGCTCTTTCTGCCTCTGGTAACGAGGCTATCATCTTAATATAAATACTAGAAAGTACCTGCTCGCCTGATTCAAACACTTTTGTAAGAATTTCTAAAAGTTCTTGACGTAATATTTTTTGTTCATCATCAGAAACAAAGTCAATCAAATTAGTCGCCTCTAGGTTTGTATCTAAGTTATCAGCCTTGAGCCCAAGTCTAATCAATGCAATCCTTTCCGCGTTAGAAAGATACTTAAATCTTGACAGTGCCATTTGGCGCATGGACCCACCCTCAAAAAATCGCTGACTGTCAGAAAAAAAGTCCCCAACTTGATCTTTAACTTTTTGCGACAGTCGACCAGCTGCATCTTCTGGCGCAAACGTAATCGCATTTGCTGCCAAAATACGATTACCTAAGTTTTTATCGTTTAATCCAAGAGTTATTAAATTTTCACGAGCCTCAATTTGAGCATACTGAATTAAATTTATAGAAACATCATGCCCATAAGCACCACCGTCTTTTAGGTTCGACTCAATTGCTGCTGGTAACTTATTTACTAGCCTTTGGCTTGAATCAACATATCTACTTATGTCTTTTTCGATCAACTGATCGTCGCCATATAGACGATACATTTCCTTGTTTCCAAGCATTTTTTTATAGACATTTTCAAACTGAGCAGATCTTCTAACCTGTTCTTTTTCGACTGATTGTTCAGCTTTCTCCGGCGAATGTTTCATTTAATAAATCATGCTAGCAATGGACTTTCCGTCTTTATCGAAAATCCTTATGATATCACCGGTCTCATTCCAGACCCTGTCGACATTGTTAAGATAGATGTGCCATTCGTTCTTAAAAAAGTCCGGATCATTTCTGTGATCTCTCACACAACTATTGTAATTTTGATCCTCAACCTTAGTACTTTGGCATTCCGGACAACTTACTATTACCGGCGGATAATAGGTTTGATACTGCGTTAAATAACCAAAACACTTGTTCACCCTAAACGAATTACCGATAGGTGATTCCCCATAAATAATATATGCCCTAGACGCGGCAGGCATGGTGATATATGATTCACTATTTATTTTCCCCTGTTCTGGAAGCTGAGACGCCAAACCAACATCAACAACTGGTCCAAATAAGCCACGCATAGTCGCGCCATGCAAATTAAGGGGTGAATCATTTGAATCAGGAAAATCTAAAATTACATAACCTCTCTCCGTGGTGACCACGTTCCCTTTGCTTAAAGTTATTAACTGCGGTTTTGGAATAATTTTGGGAGCGACTACTGGTTTTTCCACACTTTCTGCCGGTGATGTCGTTGAAATATTACTTGGTGAATTAGTCTTGCTAATATCACCATAGGACTCGCCCGTGCTTAAAGGCCATGATGGTTGAAGCAAGACCTTCTGAGAAGCCTCATATTTTTGTGGCCCACCAGAATAAACCCAAAAAATCCAAAACAACACAACAAGAAAAATTGCGGCCTTAAGATCATTAACTGGGCTAAAGACTGGTCCTTTGTCTGCCATTAGATTTTATTCAACTCTGCCTGGATATCTTTGACAAGTGAATCATTCTTTGCGTTCTCTGCTACCTTTATAGCCAAATCGTAATACTTCTTGGCATTGTCTTTGTTGTTAACATTTTTATAATGAAGAGCAATGGCCATTAATAAATCCACTGAGTCCGGATTATTCTTTATTCCCTCAAGTAATACGGCACCCGTCTTATCTCCTGTCTCACCGTACATTTTTCGATATAAATCATTGAGAGATAGGTAGTCAGCAATATAGTGCGGGTCAAGTTGGGTAACTTTTTTCATATTCTTCTCAGCCTTACCATTGTCCTTGAAATAATTCGCGTAGAGATCACCTAAATTGTGATACGACACAAGACTGTCAGGCCAAACACTAGCGGTATATTCCCAAATATTTTTAGCTTCATTGTAGTCGCCTACAGTTTTCCTCAAAATCCCCAAATCCAACCAACTTACGAACTGATCTGGATTACTTTTAAGATCTTTAGTCCGTTCACTAATCTTAAAGTTCATAATCCTTATAATGTTATCCGAATAATCAGCCGGGAGTTGCCATTTTTTATCAAGATTTGGGATTGGTAAAATTGAAGTGGAGATATTAGAAAGCAACGCTCCAGTCCTGCTAGTATTGGTCGAAGTCGTTTCTGGGGTTGTTGTCGCTATTAAAGCGGGGATACTCGCAGGTGCAGATTTAGACAATAAATGGTCTTTATAAATCAAATATATAGGGATTGATACAATTACCACAAGAATTAATAACCTCATTAATATGCTTTTCATCTGGTTATTATAATCCCGATTTTGATTTAGTCAAAATCGTGGATCCTCGATTCGATGAATCGAATCGGGACAATAAATCGCCACAAACACAAAAACCCCGTTCCGATTCACATCGGGCGGGGTTTAAGTGTTTAGTGTCTAACTATTCACAAGATAGCTAAGCACTATGAGTTTAACTACTTAGATACTGTTTGCTGTGGGTTGTTTGAGGCAGTCAATCCAGCAACGCCATATCCGTTTGTCCAATCCTGATCTGCGGCGACCGCAGTACCAGTAGCGTTATCGGACCAGATAAAGTCATTGTCTGTGTAAAGATCAACTTTTGCGGCATTGTCTACTAGGTTAGCAGATGAGCCGTAGGCAGTATCTCCTTCAAGCTGAGTCTGGATTGAAGCTCCGGTTGTTGTACATGTTGTTGTACAATTTGCCTGAATCTCAAAGTATCGAGACTGGCCAGCTGGAATTGCAACCGTAGTCTGTACGCTTCCGCTTGTGTAAGGATAAACATCGATCTGTCCGCTACTAGACTTCCATACTAGGTTTGCAGGAGTCGAGAGTAAACCACTTGTTGGGAAGCTTGAATCGGCTGTAATTGAGAAATTTGTATCCGAGAAAGCATAGGCGTTGATACTAGAGAAGGTTGCGGTTGAGGTAGCAATTACAACTGTGAATTTGTACAGGCCAACATCTCTTGTAGAGTTAGCTGTAACCTTAAACCTCATAACTGACTTATTCCCAGTGTCAAGAGTACTTGTAGGCAAAGCGATCATAGTAATTGTTGGATATGTCCTGAATACTCTAACTCCGGCAACAGCTGTATCAGATGCAGACGATGAGTTAATGCTTGAACCAGAAGCTACGCCTCTACCCTGTGTACCAGACAAGTCATTACCGTCGTAATCAACTGAAACCAACGCTCCTGACCTACCAATCTCTGATGTACTAATTGGCTGTAGGTCTCCCTTGACCGTCAAGACCTTATCATCGTCCTTTGCAACAATGAAAGAACCAGCTGTCAATGTGGAAGTAGCATTCCTATTTGATCCTGAGAATATCGCAGAACCAACTTGGTTACCAGAAGGATCCCACAAAGTCACCTGAACTAGATCGTTTGGAGAGCTCGAGGCTGCTGGGTTAGTCAACTGCATTGAGAACTTTTGTAGATCAATTGCCTCATTTGCAGCGTGGATCTTGAACTTACCCAAGATATTGCCCGTTGTACCAGCGGCAGATACGGCATACGATGGGGATGAAGCATCTTTTGTGACTGTCAAAGTACCAGCTGAAGAGATCGTCATCTGTTGGCCACCAGCGGCTGATTCTGTAATTGTGGCTGATTGACCTGATGTCATACCAGTAGCTGTACTCTGGCTCGCTGCAGCAGGAATACCCCACTTGTAGAAGCTAGAAGTTGTAGCTGAACCGGCGATGTTACACTTCAAAGCCAAGCTCTTAACTGTACCCTTTGGAACTACGAAACTGCCACTATCAAAGATAAATGACGAGTCTCCTGTAGCTGTTGGATTAACAGTGTTAGAACCAGATGTCAGCTGTGATGAACCATCGTACAAAGCACAACCTGTGATGTATGTGGCGTCACCTCCGTTGACGAATGAGGTCTTTAGAGATGAGAACTTAACATCCTCACCCGAAGCAGAAGCATCTAATTGAACGTTAGAGAACGTGTAATTCTGAGCACCTGCAACAACTGTCTGAGCGGCAGGAGCGGCAGAATTTGTAATCGTAACTACAGCAGCCTTAACTGTCATAGTATTACCAGTGACAGCTGAAGAAGGTGTAGCTGTGATTGTGTTACCCGTTGTCTGACCCGTAGCGCTCCAACCTGAAGGGGTTGAAGAAGCTGCGATTGTTTGGTTTGTTGCATAGTTAGTACCGATCTTACCAATCAAAGAGTAGGTAGCCTTTCCAATTGGGAAGGTTACAGAATCTGTGAAAGTAACAGTCGGTGATCCCTGTGCAATATCCACTGGTCCTGCGACAACCTTACCTGTTGAATCAACCAACTTAATGTCAGTTATGTCCTGACTGGTAGATTGCGTGTGCGCCGTAGTACCAAGCCACTGGCTTAGGTTAAATGGCATGCTTGTTACTGTGATTGGCTCACCCTTAACCTCAACATCAAACCCACCCAATGGCTGATTTGACAAGTTGATAGCTATGTTCTGAGCGGCAACTGTTGATGACTTAGAAACATTCATGGTACCACTCTGAACTGTTACGTCAGGTCCATTCCACCATGGATTGGATGTCGTGAAGACTCCGTTACTACCAGCTGTAGCAGATGCTGTAGGAACAATTGAGTAACCATAAGTGTCACCAGTAACAACTAGGTCTGTAGTTCTGTAGATATCGAAGGAAACTGTTCTACCTGAACCACCAGCGACATCACCAGAAACGTAGATCTCTTTAGAACCACCCTTTTCGATCAAGATACCGTTTCCGAATATTGATGTGTAGTACTTACCATCAGAAGAAACAGTAGCGTCATATGCTGTACCATCAACATATGTCTTGACATTAGCAACATCTGAGGACGCTGCTGAACCAGCCTGGTTCCATCTGATTGACTTCAACCAAACCTTCTCAGCTGAACCAGCTGTGAACTTGATTGATGAAAAGATATAACCATTTGATCCAATAGGCTTAGACTGAGCTGCTGGAGATAGAGGACCGGCAATGAAGGATGTTACTGTACCGACTGTCAATGTTTCGTTAACTGTGTGTGTGGCTCCCAATACTGGAAGTGCGTCACCAGCTAGTGTTACATTACCCTCGGTATTAATAGCAACGACTCTGAATGCGGCCTGCTCACCGCCATGTGATCCTTGGGCGGCTCTTGTGGCAGCAATCGTCAATGCCATAGATGTACCGGCCTTGATCACGAATGGATTACCAATGTATGACTTGTGATCAGAGTTGATTGTCTTCTCCAAACCGATCAAAAGATTATTTTGATCTAATAGATCAACACCAGCGAAAGCGGCATCTGTTGATGCGCCAATTCTCTCGACTGTGATGTTGTCTACTGTTACGTCAGTAGCACCGGCTGTAAGAGTCAATTTCGTGAATGGGATTCTTGAAGCTGAGAATGGAGCCAACGCAGGAGCTGGTTGCATACTTGCAGGAGCTGATACAGTTAATGTACCGGCGGCGGCTGATGCGCCAGGAGCTGCAGGAACCGCAGGAACCGCAGGAGTACCTGGTACAGCTGGTGTACCTGGAACTGCTGGATGAACCATAGCAGCTGGAGCGGCTGCGGCAAGAGAATTCAACTCAGCTCTTGTCAAAGCTCCGACAAAACCTGTTCCCTTTGTAAGCCCAACAGGAGCCAATATCTCACTGGCATACTTCTCTTGGAACTTTATGACAGCCCTCTTTGTGGCAGGACCAAAAGTGGAAGTTTCATTACCAGGTGAACCGGCGCCAGAAGCGGCAACCATCTCACCATCCGCGTTAAGGGCCTCCTGCAAATCCATAACATCAGCACCTCTTGAGCCAGCTTTCAAATTTGTGGCAAAGGTGAATGACGGCATGGCGGCTGGAGCTCCCTTCAAAGTATTGATCTGTGCAAGCAAAGCATCGATCTTTGCCTGTAGATCAGCTGCACTATCAGCAGCAGCGGCAGGAAGAACAGCAACACCACCCATCATCATTACTGATGTCATCAAGCCAACTATGCCTGAGGTGATTCTTGCAATTCTGGATTTCTTTAAATTACTCATGAATTTTTAATCTTAATAATATTGCGACCTACCTCAACTCAACAAGCCGACAACATTGCCGGGATGTCTCCTTGAAGGAAATCGGTTGTGATCAAAATTATCTAGCCTCGACACAAGCTAAAAAGTTTGATCACCACTAATAAAACGCTAATAATATTCTTCGCAACCATAACTATCATCTTTCCGAATTTAGACTGAACCTTTATTTGATTATCAAAGTTCTAACCATGTACAGTCATATCAATCTGACTTACCAAAACAATACAATATACAAACAAAACAAGCAGACCGCTTTGACAATTATAAGTATATTATCTATCTAGCAAATCAGCAAAAAACCTTCTGTGGATAAGTCTTTATTTAATATAGACCCCACCCACAATAGGCAGAAATAATACTATCATCAAAAAACTACTAAAGTCAATCGAACCTTAAAGGCAAACTTCATTGCCAGAAGTAATGTCAAGAGAAATACTATTGGGACTCACTTGCCAATTTCACAGCTTGAAGCCGTGAGTACCTGCTCCAGCGCCTCTCGCCTTTTTTCACTAATGTCTTATTCAAAACCAAAAAAGTCAGGTCCCGTTGTATCGTCTTTTCACTACAGTCGATGTCCTTAGACATTTTAGAAATTTTCAAAATAATGTCCTTAATAGTGTACTCTCCGCCTCCCAAAGTACTATCTACAATAAGAGCCCGCCTCGAGAACTTAGTATTACCCCTTTCTGTCTTTTTCAATAAGTGTTGTCCTTTAATACCAGTGCTCCCCGGCGCCGACCTTGGCTTCAAAACTGCAAAATTAGTATCGGACATCCTCTTAGTGTCCTTTATTGTATTTGCACTACTCTCAGCGGTTATATCAGTGCCGACCGGAACTAAACTATCAGAAGAGTTTAGAGACAATTTATTCAATGTTTTCAAATCCTCACCAAAAAAGTTTTCAGGTAAAACAAAAGAATCTGTCCCACTGGTAATTTCCAATCTCTCAAGAGTATCTTTAAGTTTTGAATATTCCTCTCTGAGAATCCTGTGATTCATTTGAGAAATCAACCCGCCCGCCCGCCCAACATCAAGCAGTGAAGTAATATGTTCAATGCTGTTGTATATTTTTTCTGAAATAAATTTCTGACCATCGTTTACCTCCCAATGTCCTATAGCGTAAAAGTCCTTAAGCGAACTAACTGCTACTGTCCTTAACTCCCATCGGAGAAAATCTTCCCCGTCCATTAAGCTTGTCACCAAATGAATAGCCGAGACCAGCCTCTCTGTCTTAAACAAAATCGCCTTATGTGCATTATTTCTTGAGCCATTTTTATGACCAATAGATTTACTGTCCTTAACATCTGTACTGCTGATATCTGTTGTATTAAGTTTAGTGTCCATTAAAATTTTTTAGTGCCTTGTGTGAATTAGGTACAGTATATATAAGACAAAAGATCTTGTGAAGTTATATGCCGGGTATTCACAGTAAATCTGATCAGCTTCTGACTCATGTCAATTTGGCTCACGATTTTTCCTCTGTAAATGCGGTAGTTTTTTGCATTAAAATTTGATAAAATCTAAGAACATGAAAAAAAGAAATTCGAAGAGAGTACCGGGGCGCGAAGATGACCTAAAAGATAGCGGGGCTGAGACACCCGAAAGAACCAATACAAAAACGAGGCATGGAATAGCCGCAATAGTTTCGCTGATATTTGCAATTTTTTTGGTGATGGCAAATTTTGGAGCCGCAGGGCCAGCTGGTAAGTTTTTCTATTCATTTTTGTACTCATTATTTGGTTCCGGTTACCTTCTATTCCCCTTAGCATTCATTCTATCTTCTATATCATTTTTGATGCCTGACCGTGACAATCTCTTGTCTGTTAGCCTGATTGGTAGCGGTTTTTTTCTAATATCTTCTCTTGGAATTATCGATATCGTTTTTAATACCGCCACAGATGGTGATATCACCGGCGGGCTTGTGGGTCACTTAGTATCCCTACCCTTCCTGCGACTCTTCGATAAATCACTTTCAATTATTTTGTTGATTGCCATATCAATAATCTCAATATTGATTATGTTCGAAACCCACTTGTCACTGGAGTGGAATTTTTTTGGTAAAAAACTTTTCAAATCAACTGAGGAAAGTGACGAAAACAAAGAGATCGAAAAAACAGAAAATGAGAACCAAAAAATTGCCGCCGCCGAAGCATCGCTTAAGCAACCAGAATTACCACAAAAGGAGGTAGGTTTAGAGCCGCACAAAGAAGAAAGAGCCAGGAAGACTGTAACAGAAAAAATCGAGAGTTTCTTCGATGACAATCTCCACGTAAAATCTGGTAAGCAGTTTGACCCACCGCCACTCTCACTACTTGAGAAAGACATAGGTAAGCCAATTGTTGGTGACATCAAGGCCAACGCAAATATCATTAAAAGAACTCTGCTGAATTTTGGAATTGATGTGGAGATGGATGAGATCTCAATCGGGCCATCGATTACGCGCTACTCACTCAAGCCGGCAGAGGGTATTAAACTTTCTCGAATTCTTGCTCTACAAAATGATCTCGCGTTGGCACTAGCGGCACACCCAATCAGAATCGAGGCCCCTATCCCCGGTAAGTCTCTTGTTGGTATAGAAATTCCAAATAGCACAAAATCAACCGTGGGCCTAGGCACTCTTCTCGCTTCAAAAAAGTTCCAAGAGTCAGACAGACCGCTCCTTGTTCCACTTGGAAAGGGTGTCTCTGGTATCCCTTATTTCTCTGATATTGCCAAGGCGCCACATATGTTGATAGCAGGCGCAACCGGTTCAGGAAAATCAGTTACGATACACACGATTATTACTTCTCTATTATATAGGAATGCCCCAGAACATCTGCGCTTCATAATGATTGACCCAAAGAGAGTCGAGCTGACACTCTACAATGGTATCCCTCACCTCCTTACACCAGTAATTACGGAACCGAAGCGGGCTATCCTTTCCTTAAAATGGGCGGCGAAAGAAATGGAAAGACGCTACAACATCCTCGAGCAGGCCAAAGTGAGGGACATCGGCTCATATCACAAGCTGGTTGCCGAGAAGCAAGCTGCGAACAAAGAAGACGGCAGCCAACAAGCTGGCGAAAGTATGCCCTTCATTGTGGTCATAATTGATGAATTAGCAGATATAATGTCCGCTTATCCTAGAGAACTCGAGTCGGCAATTGTTAGACTGGCGCAAATGTCTCGCGCGGTCAGCATTCACTTGGTACTTTCGACACAGCGGCCTTCGGTTGAGATTATTACTGGGCTGATCAAGGCAAACGTTCCTTCACGCATCGCCCTTCAGGTTCCATCACAAATTGACTCAAGGACAATTCTAGACATGCCCGGTGCCGAAAAGCTCTTAGGCGCGGGAGATATGTTGTACATCTCTGGTGATACGTCCAAGCCGATACGAGTTCAGTCTGGCTATATTTCAGAAAATGAAGTAAAGAAAGTCGTTAGCTATTTAATCAATAAATATAAGGAAGAGCTCCCTGATGAAATAAACATAACTGATGTCGGCACATACACAAATGAGGGTAACATAGAGTTATCTGGATCAATTGGCGACGACTCTATGGATGGCAGTGATGATGACATGTATGAAGAGGCTCGCGAGCTCGTAGTTAAAACAGGCAAGGCTTCGGCTTCATATCTACAGAGGAAATTAAAACTCGGGTATGCAAGAGCTGCTCGAATTATGGATATGCTTGAAGAAAAAGGTGTGATAGGACCCTCGGATGGTGCTAAACCAAGGGACGTGTACGAAAAAGACCAATCTGCGGTCCTGGAAAAAGAGGCCGACAAATTACTAATGGGGGAAACTACCGAATCTACCGAACTATAATAGAATGAAGCTCGAACCGAAGAAAGATCTCCGACCTATTATTTTGGTCACAATATCCCTTTTGGTTATTATGTATGTCGTCTACGAAGCTAGGTTTATTTTGTATGGGCCGGAATTAACAATTTTTTCCCCGACAAATAACTTACAAACAAACTCTCCACTCCTCAACGTTACAGGAAAAGCCAAAAATATTTCTATGCTGAAGGTCAACGGCAGACCAATAATGATAACACCCGACAATTTATTTACTGACAAGTTGCTATTGCTTCCTGGCTATAATAGAATTGAGGTCAAAGCACAAAATAAGTTTAATCAGGAAAAGAGTGTCATCCTCGATATCGTTCTAGCTGAACAAAAAAGGTCCTCGACGGCATCTTCTACAGAAAGCTCTACATCAACTATTAACCATAATTAACCAACATGGCAAAAAAACCAACAGTACCAAAAACATTTTCGGATAGTATCGAGAACACAATAAAAAACATTCAAACAAAATTCGGCGAGGGTGCGATAATGAAGCTGGGAGACAAACCTAAGGTAAATATCGATGCTATCCCAACAGGATCAGTCGGTTTGGATATAGCCCTCGGGGTTGGGGGGCTCCCAAGAGGCAGGATCATCGAGATTTATGGACCCGAATCATCTGGTAAAACAACATTGGCCTTACACGTGGTCGCTGAGGCACAAAAAATGGGCGGTACATGTGCCTTCATTGACGCTGAACACGCGATGGACCCGGATTATTCTAAAAAGCTCGGAGTAAAAATCGATGAGTTACTAATTTCTCAGCCAGACAACGGCGAACAAGCACTTGAAATTGCGGAGAGTCTGATTCGCTCAGGCGAAATTGATGTAGTAGTCGTCGATTCCGTGGCTGCCCTAACCCCGCGTGATGAGATTGAGGGTGACATGGGTCAACAACACATGGGTAAGCAAGCAAGGCTTATGTCTCAGGCTCTCCGAAAACTCACAGCAATAGTTGCACGATCAAAAACTGTTGTAATTTTTATAAATCAGATCAGAATGCAGATCGGGGTTATGTTTGGTAATCCGGAGACGACCCCAGGCGGTAAAGCTTTGAAATTCTACTCCTCAGTAAGACTCGACATCAGAAGAATTGCTCAGATCAAAAAGGGTGAGGATGTCGTCGGTTCAAGAACCAGAGTGAAAGTCGTGAAGAATAAAGTTGCAGCACCTTTTAAAACCGCCGAGTTCGATATCATATACAATGAGGGCATCTCGCCAGAGGGAGAAGTTATAGCACTAGGTGAAAAAGAGGGCATAATTACAAAATCAGGCACTTCATATAACTACGGCGAAGAAAAGCTTGGCCGAGGCTATGATGCAACACGTACCTTCCTCAAGGAGAACCCTCAACTTAAAGACAAAATCCTCAAGGAAATCCGCGAAAAAATGATCGCAAAGTAAGAATGAAAGAAACTTTTTACAAACACAAAGGAGATGTGAAGGGTACCGAGGTAGAAATTAAGTCTCAAAAATACTTGTCTGAGGGCGGGCGTGGAGTTGCTTTTCAGGTTGAGGTAAAAATCGGCAGCAAAGATAGAATATTTGTTACCAAAAAATTTTCGCAAGAAAAAGAAATAGAGAGAGCACTCAGAAACTACCAGGAAGCTAAACAGTCTGGGTTAAAAGTATTTACCACTTATAGAATAGATCAAACTGGGAAAAGAATACTGATGACGAGTGGACACACCAAAGATGATGTTTGTCTGGGGTCAGTCAACGAAGGACGATCATTACAATACTATAACCTGCCTAAAATAAAAAGCATTACAAACCTTAATGAGTTCATGCAGAAATACTTCGAACAAGCCAAGATCGCGGCAAACTCAAGAATACATATTATGCACGATGTACCATTTTTCTTCGTCAAAAGAGGCGAAGAGAACAGTCCGCTAGATTTTGTTTTGGGTGATACTGATACAGTATATAAGCGCAAGGAACGATCATGGCTGGATTATCAAAAGTTATTACAGATGAACATCTCAGAACTCTTTTGGTAAACTTATTCAAGAAGCTCAGGAATCAATAAAGTAAAACGCCTTCACACGAAGACGTTTTTACTTTGTGTCGATCAATTTTGAAAAACTAAAACCAGTATCCAAATTCTTTCTGTCGTACATCATTCAAAAGCCACAGAACGAGCACGCCGGATGCGATAATTGAAAGCTGTACCGAAACATGAGTATGGGCGAATGCAGCAGAGAAGAATTTAATATTTGCTGCCACATCTGTCAAAGATGGCATATTGGCCAAAATAGCAGGGACAAAAACAACACTCTTAATCTGCCACAGTGCAGCCAAAATAATCATTACCTTTACCGACGCGGCACTTAACACCTGACGCAACATCCACATAAAATACACTCGCCTCATTATTCTTTTTTCTAAATAAGTATTCATATTCTTACGATACGATTAAATTTGCTTTCTTAAATTCCTTCTTTGCACGACATATCCTTGTTTTTATAGCCCCGACCGAAACTCCTTCTTCATCCGCAATCTCCTTTTGAGGTACACCATCTATAAAATATCGTTTCAACACTTGTGCCAAGTTGTCTGGCACCCTAGCCAAAACAGAGGCCACGTAATCTCGAACTGTCTCTTTGTCGAACTCCTTGCTCTGCATATCTGGTAATATCTCGTAGAACTCTGGCTCGAGCTCCACCGTGTTCATTACTATCTTCTTCAACTTCTTATAATGTGTAAAGGTTACATTGAGCAATATTTTATAGGCCCAGGATTTAAAAGTTGCACCTTCCTGAGGTTGAAAACGTCTGGCGTTCATATATATACGCGAAAAGGCCTCAAGAACTATATCTTCGGCCTCTTCCTGACGGCCAATAATCCTTTTTGCCTTCCTAAGAAAGGCTTCCTCATATCTGTCGATTATAATTTTGAACAAGGACGGCTGTTTAAGCGAAAGAGTTAAGATTTCCTCATCCCTTTTATCCTTTAGACCAATATGTCCGTCTTTAAAATCGTCTAGTAGATTCATAACTCAAATATATAACACCGATTAGATCCAGTCAACATAAGTGACTGACTGCTTACAACATTTTAACTGCCTCAATAGTCATAAATAGTGGAATCTCTTTACGAGCAGTATTTTCGGCCGCGGCACGGACCCCGGGCTGACTCTCCTTATTTGAAATGAGCTCATGCAAATTTCTAACAGCAAAGCCCGCGCCCTTGAGAGCCTTAAAGTAGTACTGCAATGGCCGGTGAAATGAAGATGTAAAATCAGAATTTTGTCCACCCGGATGCATATTGATAGCAATTTTAAATTCTGACATATACCTATCAACGATCCTATACTGCACATTTCTTTTTTCGTCAAAACCCCAACTACTCTCCTTAGGAATTCTAAAAGCAGGATGATTTAAAACAAACACCAAAGATCCATTCTTCTTAAGAACTCTTGAACATTCACCAAAGACAGCTTGAACATTTGAAATGTTTTGCAGTGCCAAAATAATTGTTGTTTTGTCAATACTTGAATTTTTTAAGAAATCCAACTTGTCAGCAGGCGAAGCAAAATACTCGATTCCATCCTTATAATTTTTGGCAATATTAATTAATTCTTTAGAAATATCGACACCAACAACATCTGCATCAAGAGCTTGATACGCCCGAGAAAAAAAACCTTGTCCACACGCCAGGTCTAAAACCTTTTCGCCTTTTTTTATGGCCAAAATACTCAAAACATCAGGTAAGATGACGTCCTTTTGATAATTACCACCGGTCTCTATAAGATCATCGTACCACGAGGCCACATTTCCCCAGCCTGTGTTATTATTTTTCATTTCACCCCTCTAACTTTTATTTAATAATGGACCCGTCGGCTATCGGCTTTTCTGGTAGTAAAATTATCGGCCCACTTTCGTCATTGCTTGTTGCTAAAAGCATTCCCTGAGACTCATAACCTGCCAAATTCCTGGGTTCAAGATTAACAATTATAACAACTTGTTTACCGACAAGATCTTCAACTTTATAATACTTTTTGATCCCGGCAATAATTTGCCTTTTTTCGACGCCAATATCAACAATTAACTTAATCAATTTATGGGATTCTTCAAGATCATCTGCCGAAATGATAGTACCGACCCTAAGATCAGCCTTAGCAAAATCGTCAAATGAAATAGTGGGCTTAATTTCCATAGTCATTTAATTATACTATCGCTTTGCCACTCTTAAGGCAAATGGATTAAAATACTTTTCGACTTGAAATTTAGTAACGGTATATACTTGATTACCACTTAGAATATCATTTAATATATCCTCCAGCCTACTCACTTCTGGCTCCCTGGTTTTCATCTCCCCTAACGATCTTAACTTATTGATAATCAAAAGACACCTGCCCGCGGAAAGACGGCACGCTGATTCGTTTTTTTTATCAAATGCATTAAAAACACGAATAAATTCACTTCCAAGATTCGCCATATAAAATAAAGCAGTCCGTTCGGGTTGACTCATTGAGTTATAATTTTATATAAAATTTCTTTAACTCTACTTTTTATTTTATCATCCTCAATATACATACTCTTATTACCCAACGATGGTCGAATATTGATTAAAGAAAC
>JACQCW010000102.1 GCA_016201425.1 Candidatus Vogelbacteria bacterium
ACTTTCAGCAATCTTACCCAAGAAATATTTCCAGCGTGTCCAAAAGAATTCTGTGTCAAGATGTGTATGCATACACTCATATCTATCGGCGAGCCAAGAGTCGTAGTAATAGATCGGCCCAAATCCGTAAAACAAAAACTTCCCTCGTGATTTTTCCAACCCTGCCCACTCTAGAAGCCTTTCAAGTGCGTCGGTGAAATCACTGATCACCACTACCAGCCTATACTTGTCATTTCTAGATTCTTCGTTTTCAAGAACATCGTGTAGTTGCTTAGCGGAAGACTTTACCGCCTTTTGCAGGGTCTTAACACAAAGACCACAAACTTCATCAGACATTTGTGAACCTCCTTCACACTTATTTCTACAAACAATTATGTTCACACTAAATTTTCAATCTGCAATGAATCTACCACAAACTCAGAAAAAATCAAGTAGAAATAAAAATGCCCTCGCGCTGAAATTTCAGCGCAAGGACTCAACGTTACATCTTCTTCAGCTTTTCCCAGTTTTGGGCGAACAGTTCCCGAAGCGGCCGATGCAGAAGCGGGTTTACAAGTCCATCCAACGTTCGATCGTGAACAAGGGCGTCGCGCACTTCGGTCGCGGATACCTTTGGCGAGCTCCCGTCGAATCTGTTCACGATCTTAGTGCGTCGCTTGGCCTTGATAAAAAAGTCAATATCTTCCTCGCAACCGCCATAGAAGACAGCGCGCATAGGATCGATCTTTGCTGACTTCAGCATATCATCAAGAACTTCAAGCCATTCGGGATCTGTCGGCATGTCAGGCAGTGGCAATACGGTCAGGCCCTCGTACTTTGGGAGTTTAAGAACAAGCCCTTTACGCTCGGAGTAGTTAAACAGGTGCCTGTAACTCAAGGTTTCATTAGCACCACCGAGCATCAAAAGCGATCTCTCAATACCGTGATTACCAACCATCTCATCCATGATCTTTTCGTGACCCAAATGAACAGGGCAAAGCCGTCCGACGTACACTCCGTCCATCGTCTTCCACAAATCGTCTACAGCATCTGTTAGATCACTTTGCATGCGATACATTATACGTCCATTTTTGTTAAACTCCTACCAGCCGAAGTCGACATTCTTTTCTTTCCGCGGAGACACCGAACCATCCCAACCCTTCGCAACGAGGCCACTCGCGTTGACGTGCCATTTATGACCTGAGACACAGATCGCATCCCTGTTGAGACACTCACAAGAACCAACGGACTTAAGCCCGCACTCGGGGCAAAGATTATAGCTCTTGCTTTTGTTCTTTTCGACATACCTATCGCCAAAATTGTAGCCGATCGCCGAAGCGTTTCGTCCTGTCATTTCTGCGGCGGATATATTGATCGCTCCACCATAAACACAGATCATTACGACAAACAAAGTTATCCAAGAAACAAATTCCTTAAACATCTTTCTCCTTTCCGTGTCCCAGAAATAATATTAGTTTCAATTTTCAAACATCTAAATTTCCAACATAGACTACTACATCTATCATGTATTGTCAACAAAAAAGCCCCGTTCGGTTTGACCCGAACGGGGTTGAGACTTTAGGCCTCCCTATTACTTCTTCTGTTCTGTTGACGAAGTGTGGCAACATCCACGTGTCAAGAGCCGCGAGAGCTCATCGTCATAACCACGAAGCGCATACTCCAGAACATGGTCTTCGAAACTCGACGTTTCCTTTGAAGACATCTCGTCGAAGTTTGAGAGAACACCCTCAAAGACACATGCCCACCCTCCCACGAACTTCTTACAAGCGGCATCTTTGCTATGCAAATCTTGCGAGATTGTCTTATGACCATTCACCAAAGATTGCAAAAGCGCTCGCACTCCCAGCAACTGAGCTGGAGTCGCAATCTTCAGTGCACGTGCCAGAAGTAGCATACGATCTCTGTTTCTCTCAGACGACATCTGTATTCTCCTTTTCGAACGAACTAGTCGTTCATGGTCTTAAGACCACGATAGATTAGGTAGATTGTGTTGGCGACCGCCCAAGTGACGACCGCTGTGGTTAGGTCGAAGGTACCTACGAAACTCGGCGGGCCGTATTTTCCCACCAACACGAGCGTGAGACCGCTCAAGAGGAAGGCAACGTCATTCCATTTGACGCTCTTCCAATCCAGACAAAGCTCCATCAGTGTCAGCGCGGACGCGCCACCCGCAATCGTGATATTGATCATCACAAACAGGAAGGCAAAACAATATTCCGCCGTCTGCGTCGGGGTCTGCATAATGATTACAGTCTCCATATCTTGCTCTCCTTTATTTGAGCTGTGCGTTCATTTGAACCAAGGCGTCATGCACAACCAGAGTCATTTCATCTTTACTGCCACAAAAGCAGTAGTCATAGACAAACCCGTCATCCGCCAGATACACACGCGCCGTTACTGACCAGATGTCGCGATTCACATGCGCCGTCTTACTGTTGTCAATGTTGATAACCTCGGCATCCTCGACGCCAACACCCTTGTCAACACGATCAAAATCAAGCTTCCTGCCCGTCAAATGTCCATACCACGCCTGGGCTCCATGTTTATCAAGATTCCGCTCAATCGGATCGTCAACTCTCGGTTGCTTTCCATAACCATAGTGAGTAGTCTTCGTAACCTTCATTTTTTATCCTTTCAATGTTCAAACTTTGGTTCTAGGTAGTTTTCCTAGATTCCGCTACATACTAGCATACTCTATATATCTTGTCAATGTCTCTTTTCCCCATTTTAGCCCTATCAATCAAGCTTTGTTTTATATATAATTTATCCTATATGATCAAAAAAATATTCGGCTTACTACTTTCTGTCTCGCTTCTAGTTGGAATTGCCCTTACGGTAAGTGCTGCAAACTTTCAATTCACAAAGAACCTCTATCCCGGACTCACAAATAATCCCGACGTTATGAAGCTGCAAGACCTTCTACGTAGTTTGGGTTTTTTTGCCCCCGCGACATCTACTGGTAACTACTTTAATATTACAACTAACTCAGTAAAAAAGTTCCAGGTTGCAAGCAATATTACACCCAGTAATGGATACTTCGGACCGCTTACTATGGCGCAGGCAAACAGATTAACTGGTATCTTGCAAAATGTTGTCGTACCGCCAACCGCTCCCCCAATGGTAGAACCACTCAATGCAAAATTCGAAGCGGATAAATCGGCCACCTCGACCTATTATGGAAAGATAAAAATTTATTCAATAGGCGGATACTCGCGCGTTAATCCTGTCAACGAACATATCGTGATTCGAAACCAAAGTACAACAACGGAACCAATTTCCATTACTGGATTTGTTTTAGTAACCACAAGTAAGGAAGAATTCACAATTCCAAAGGGGCGCGAACTTCTTGATCTGTCACCAGCGCAAGACGTCGACATTACACTTAATAAATCCGGCTACGCAAGAATTGTTACTGGACTTCAAAACAATAATATAAACTTCAAAGAAAATATCTGCGAAGGATACTTTGATGAATTTAGCGACTTTAACGGAGAACTTTTGCATAACTGCCCACAACCAGACATACGAAGTGTCTCACCAAAATTGCCCGACCACTGTATTCAAATCTTTGAAAGTAGAGATTCTTGTCGTACAGTTGATCCAACGACCATCCAGGTCGCAGAATGTGTGGCTTATGCGGACGCGCACCTCAATTACCAAGGTTGCGTGAAAGATAATGTTAAGAGAGATGACTTCTACGGTAATAACTGGCACATCTGGATGCAGAGAAATCGAAAATTCTTGAGATATATCCACGACAACGTAACACTCTACGATCCACAAGGTAAATTTGTGGACACCTACAGTTATTAATTAAGTTTAGAATATGGAAGCTTTTGATAAAGAGGGCAGAATTTCTGATCATGTACCTAAAGAAATCTTAAAAATGTACAACGTCCCCGGCCAGGACACTGTCACTCAGCACTCTTTCGAACGCTATCTTGGGGACAAAGGAAGAGACGAGCAAAAGATAGTCGATTTGGCTAAAATACCGAGTAATTCACCAATCACTAATTTTCTGTATTTATCAGAGGCAGAGAAATTTGAATCACTCAAAAAGATGTTGACAAGCGAGGATTCGTCGCAACGAAAACTAGCTGGGGAGTTTATAGGTCAAACATCACGCCTATCTGAGCTCCAAGATGTCGCTCTAAAATTCGTTGAAAAAAATCTATCGTTTAAAGATCCTAGCCATGACATAATTGCGGCAGAAATGATCTCATGCATACCAATCAATAAGAGGACCGGGATTTTACTATACCTACTTGAAACTGGCGATGAAAAAACGCAGCTAACCGCAAGTACTCAACTCTGGTCAGTCCCCTTAGACGCCGAGTCGGAAGTGAATGCCCTAATATCCAAAATTACCGATTTAATCAATATAGCATTGTCAGCAAATAGCCCTGACTCAGATCTTTTTGCCGCACAACTGCTTGTCAATGCACCAGAAGGTACAATTACAAAGGCAATCAACAGGATTTTGGACACAACAAATTACGCCGCACAAGTCGCTGCCTTAGAAGCAATGTTATATGTAAAACATTCTGAACGATTTCAATTAATCAAAAAGGCCTTAAATTCACATAGTTACAAAGTCCGAAATGCGGCGGCGAGCTTCATATTTTCATTATCTGGACACGAACAGACTGAGCTCCAGAGCATGCTTACAAAATCAATTAATCAAGCAGTCAGTAGCAACGATACTGAATCACAACTTAACGCCGCAGAGATGATTAGATTTGCACCAATTAGACAACAAGTTTTTTTGATCGAAGACATTTTAAACAAAACAAATAATACGGAGGTGAGTAAAATGTCACTCAGAGCGATGCGTAACCTAAACAAAGAGGAAAGACGCGAAGTCTTAGAACTCGCCATAGATAAACTGGGTAATGCTTTAGTTGAAGCTCCACTTTATGATTCGGGTGATATTTCGGAAGACGCCTTCAAAAGGAAAAAATTTGAAAAGACCGGAAGTGGGACAACACTACTCGGCGGACGCCTTAAGGGAAAGTCGATTGTGAGGCACATTGAGCCTCAAGCCTTTTTGGCCTGGCAAAAAATCTATGAAGATGAAGCACTCTGGAGGCAAAAGGGTTTTGATTATGTACCAATAGAACCAATTCAATCATTCAGATTAAATAAGAACGGGCTCGTCGACGTTTATAGTGGAGTTCTAGATCTCAACCTAGAAACTTGGCTGGAGATGACAGATATGTTTGCCATGGAATTAGTTGACGCAAAGTTAAAAATACTTTCCCTGCTCGAACGAAATAGATTTAACCACGGACACGTGCACGATCGCAACTTTAGTTTAAGATTCTTCAGAGATGAAAACGGTCGTGTCGACTTCACAAAAAAACCAAGACTTTATCTTATCGACTTTGACGCAGCCACTTACAACAACTAGACATTTTCAACAAACCAAGTATACTAAAAACCACTAATTATTATTAATAGAAATGCCACATCGCTTGGGCATACGGTAAATCAAGACGAGCGAACAAAATATTAATATGGGAACAAAATTACTCGATACAGATATCACGAGCTATCATCCTAGTTCAATGATGAACTATGCCACGAACATAGCAAACAGGCCTCTTATTGGAGACCTTATTGAGGCACCAGTCATTGGTATTGTTAAAATGGCACTCTACGTCGACCTTAAGCCCTATGGTACTGGGGTCATTTACGGAAGAGAGTTTATTAATGCAAGAGACGTCATCAAAAAAATAAATGTCGGCGACATCATCACAGCAAAGGTTGTTGAAGTTGAAACACCCGAAGATGGATACGTTGGATTATCGTTGAAGGAAGCTCGCCAAGCACTCGTTTGGGCAGAAGCTGAAAATCTTATCAAAAACAAAACTGTTCTTGAGCTTACAGTCAAGGACGCCAACAAAGGAGGTATCATAATGGAGTGGCAAAATATTGCCGGGTTCTTACCTGCATCACAACTAAAACCAGAGCACTATCCTCGTGTAAATGACGGCGATAAGGACCGAATCATGATTGAACTCAAAAAACTTATTGGTCAAAAAATTGCAGTATCAATAATCTCAGCGAACCCGAAAGAGGGCAAGCTGATCTTCTCCGAAAAGAGCAGCGTGCAGAAGGAAAGAGTTGAGATGGTTGAGAAGTATCACGTCGGTGATGTTTTGGACGGTGAGGTTACGGGAGCAGTAGACTTCGGAATCTTCGTTAAACTCGAAGACGGACTTGAAGGCTTGGTACACATCTCAGAAATTGATTGGTCATTAGTCGAAAATCCTAAAAAGCTCTTCAACGTTGGTGATAAGATTAAGGTGAAAGTAATCGAGATCAAAGATGGCAAAGTATCACTCTCTATAAAAGCACTCAAAGAGAGCCCATGGAAAGCCGCGGAAAATAAATACAAGAAGGGAGCCAAGGTAAATGGAGTTGTTATCAAATACAACAAGCATGGAGCTCTTGTAAGTATTGAGGAAGGCGTCGCAGGTCTCGTCCATATTTCGGCCTTTGGGACAGAAGATAAGATGAAGCAGACGCTTGAACTCGGTAAGTCATACAACTTCATCATCACCCTGTTTGAACCAAAAGAGCAAAAGATGACACTTGTTCTCGCAGACTCAATCAAGGACGAAAAACCAGCGGAAACGAAATAATTTCTGAATTTAAAAAACCCCGACGAATTTAATTCGTCGGGGTTTTGCGTTTACCCTTTTATGCCAAACTTTCTTCTCGACCACGTGCAACTTGAGCACAAAGATCTTCCCAAGCCTTATGACCGATTGGTCGAAGGCGATCAAGCTCCTCTTCGCTTGTACCAATATCAGTAAGAGTCCGCCCATGATCAGCAAGCCACTTTCGCATGCCACGTTCGTGGAAATCGAAGTAAATTGACCCGCGTCGAAGTGAATCCAAAAGCTCGACCTCAAAGAATGCTGCTGGATTTTGCTTCCAATACTTTAGCCCCCGGGGTTTATCTGAATTTGGTTTATCCATCTCAAACCTCGCTTATTTGTCGAAGATCCCGTTTATGTTCACTTCTCGAAACAAACTACCACATGTTACCCCAGAAGTCAACCTTTCTACTCGCAACAAAAAACCGCCAGTCTCCGAAGAGATCTGACGGCGGGTGAAGCCTGCTAAGCTTCTAGATTATAAAAATCACGCAACAGCGACGCCTCGCTTGCGGAGGATGTCAATGTAAACTAACTTAACTTAATTATACAAACTCATCGCCTTGTCGCGGCCTTCTGTTGTCATACAAATAATGGCTTCGGTAATTTTTTTAGAATTTTTCTTTAAGGTTTCTAACTCTGGTTTTTTAAATTCACCCAGTATCAACTTCTCAACATCCTTCTCACCTACTGGCTTTTTCAACTTCCCAGATGGCGTAACGGGAGAAATTCCAATTCGTACACGAACAAACGCCTCAGTTTTAATATACTTAATGATTGACTTAACTCCATTGTGCCCACCTGGCCCGCGATTAAATGATATGCGATACTTACCGATTGGAAGATCGAGATCGTCATGAATTACAACCAATTCTTCAGCAGCTTTTTTTGAAATCACAAAACTTCGTAAACTAAATCCAGAATTATTCATAAAATTATTTGGCTCAATCAGAACTAGCTTTTTGCTTCCAAATTTGCCCGAAGCAACCAGCGCTTTATTTCTTGCATCGTCTTTCCATTCTGAAAAATCAGCTTCACTATGATTCTTTATAAATTCTAAAACGATCCTCCCTGCGTTGTGTCGCGTGTTTGTGTACTTTTCACCCGGATTTCCCAGGCCCGCTATTATATATGACATACAATATTTATATCATTTTTACACCCAAAATAACAAATTTGCATTTGCAAATTTTTTGTAGTAAAATAGCTAAAATGAATGAAGAAAAAAACGAAACACCCATAGAAAATAAAGTCGAAACAGTTGCGTCCTATGAGGAGGAAATAACGCCTTGGGGCTTTTTTAAAGACATAGTCAAATTCACCTTTCTGTCTTTGATCATTGTCATACCAATCAGAGTTTTTGTCGCACAGCCTTTTTTGGTTAGCGGCAGCTCAATGAAGCCAACCTTCCATGATGGAGAATATCTGATTGTTGACGAACTTTCTTACTACTTCAACACACCCAGTAGAGGTCAAGTTGTTGTTTTCAAATATCCATACGACCTTTCAAAATATTTTATAAAAAGAATTGTTGGTTTGCCAGGCGAAACAATTGATATCGATAACAATCAAATAACGATTAAAAATACTGAACACCCTGAAGGATTCCTGCTTGATGAATCGTACATTACCGACAAAAGTTGGGGCAACCGTAAAATGAGTATTACATTAAACAAAGAAGAATACTTTGTCATGGGAGACAACAGAAATGCCAGCTCAGATTCTAGAGAGTGGGGACCCCTCGATGCAAAATTTTTAACTGGGCATGTATTGGTAAGACTCCTTCCATTGGGTCAAGCTGAGATATCTCCTGGAGCAATAGAAAAATTTAACAAATAATAAAAAAATGGCACAGAAAAAAGAAAACACAAAACTTGAACCGCCAAAAGCGCCTAAGGGCATGAGAGATCTCATGGCTAAGGAGTATTATTACTACCAAGGTTTTTTTGAGAAGGCTGCCGAGGTTGCAACATACTTCGGCTTTAAACCTATTGAGGTACCGCTGGTTGAAGAAACCCGCTTATACACTTCAGGTATTGGTGTTGGCACTGACATTGTGGAAAAAGAGATGTATGAGATAAAAACTGGATCTGGGAGTACACCACTCGCCATTCGACCCGAGCTTACAGCTGGAATTGTTAGGGCGTATATGGAAAACGGCATGCAAACCATGCCACAACCTGTGATGCTCTACAGCTATGGTACTTGTTACCGACACGAAAAACCTCAAAAAGGTAGGTATCGAGAATTCAGACAATTTGGCTTAGAAATTCTCGGGAGCGATAAGAGCATCACCGATGCAACCGTGATCAAGGTTACAGTAGCAGCACTCGAAGAGGCCGGACACAAAAACTTGCAGCTTTCCATCAATAGTATAGGCGACAAATCATGCAGAAACGGGTACAAAAAAGAGCTAACCAACTATTATAAAAAACACCTTTCTACGATCTGTAAAGATTGTAAAGTGAGACTCAAAAATAACCCGCTCCGGTTGCTCGACTGCAAAGATGAAAAGTGTCACCCAATAAAAGAGGGTGCTCCACAGTCTGTCGGATTTCTTTGTGATCCATGCAAACAGCACTTTAAAGAAGTTCTTGAATATCTTGAAGCACTAAAGATCGAGTACACAATCGACAGCAATTTAGTCCGCGGAATTGATTATTACACAAGAACTGTCTTTGAAATTAGCGCGAGAGTTCCCCAGAGTGAAGAAAAGGGTGAACCTGAGGTAAAAGTGTCTGAAGAAAATAAAACAGAAGTTACTGCCGTAGAGCCACCCCCTGAGCAACCGGCGTTACTAGCATTAGCGGGTGGTGGTAGGTATGACTACTTAGCAAAGACCCTAGGATATAAAAAAGATCTACCGGCCGTTGGTGTGGGGATTGGTGTCGATCGAGTAATCTCAACAAAAGGATTTAACGAAGAGCTTGCCCCACGAATCTTAAAAAAGCCTAAAATCTTTTTTATTCAGCTGGGCTTTAGTGCTAAGCTTCAAAGTTTGGCTATTATCGAAATCTTAAGGAAAGCCAAAATACCTGTCATGCAATCACTCAGTAAAGATAGCCTCTCATCCCAACTGGGAACAGCCGAAAAAATGAAGATACCTTACACCATTATTTTGGGACAGAAAGAGGTTATAGACGGCACGGTTATTGTTCGTAATATGGACACCCGATCTCAAGAGGAGATTAAAGTAGAAAAACTAACCGAATACGTCAAAAAAATTAAATAGTTGCGAAATTATAACCTTTATGTTAGCCTAAGTAACTAATGATACAAGTAGAAGTAACAAAAAATAATAACGAGACGACATCAAGTGTCATTCGTAGATTTACGAAGAGAGTTCAAGAGTCCGGCATTATTAAACGTGCCAAATCTCTACGATATAACGAACGGGCAAAATCTCAGTACGTTCAAAAAAAGAAGGCACTAAAAAAGATTGCAAAGAGATCAGAGACCGAAAGGTTGAGGAGGCTTGGAAAGATTGATGATGCTCCATATCGCAAATAAAACCCGCAGACGAATTCCGCAATTGCCATTTGAGCAGATTAAGAACGCGGCGTTGGGACAAGGCTATGAACTTAGCCTTGTTTTTGTTGACGATAAGATATCAAAATTTATTAATGGCAAGTACCGTCACAAAGACCATGCAACAAATATTCTAAGCTTCCCTTACTCACAGACGGATGGGGAAATTCTATTGAATTTAGACATAAGCTCGCGCGAATCACGCGAGACAAAACAGAAGCTCAACAACTACCTTGTGTACCTGTTTATCCACGGACTTATACATTTGAAAGGATTTGACCATGGTAGTAGAATGGAAGAAGAGGAACAGAAAATAAGGTTAATTTTTAAAAAATATTTCTAGTCCTCAAAAATATCCGTGAGGAACAAAATTGTTACAGGAATCGACATCGGATCATCTCTGATTAGAATTGTCGTATCAGAAATAGCTAAAGGTGAAACTGAGCCTCGTGTTTTGTGTATGACTTCTAAAAGATCTCGTGGACTCCGTCATGGTTATATTGTTGACACAGAAGAGGCTCGAGAGGCAGTAAAGGAGGCCATTAAGGATGCGGAAAGAATATCCGGGAAAAAAATAAACGAGGCCTTCCTGGCTCTGGGTGGAATCAGTCTTGAGTCATCAGTTGCCGATGGTTCAATCGCCGTTTCAAGAGCCGATCAAGAAGTTGGTGAGTTAGATATCAAACGGGTGGTTGAAACAAGTATCACAAATTTAAAAAAACTTTCGAACCGTTTAATAATTCAGAGCGTCCCTCTTCAATTCAAACTTGATGGTAAAAAAATCCTTGGTCGCCCAACTGGTATGAAGGGTGAAATTTTGGAAGTAAAAACTTTGTTCATAACAGCTCTTGAACAACACCTAAATGATCTCATCGCTCTTGTTGAAGACTCGGGTATTATTATTGAAAATGTTATCCCTTCACTTATAGCTGCTTCGTATGCAATTCTGACAAAAGTGCAGAAGACAGCCGGGTGCATCTTGACAGATATTGGGGCTGAAACAGTATCGATCGCAGTCTTTGAGGAAGGTATTCCCACCTCTCTTCGAGTGTTTTCAATCGGATCAACTGATATTACCAACGACATAGCTCTCTGCTTAAAAATTCCAATCGAAGAGGCAGAAAATATAAAAATTGGTAAGGACCTAAAAGGCTACAGCAAGAAAAAACTTGAAGACATAATAGAAGCGAGACTTTCAGATATTTTTGATCTAATTGAGGCGCATTTAAAAAAGATTGGAAAAAACTCTCTACTACCTGCAGGAATTATTTTAATTGGCGGAGGATCCAACCAAGGACAAGTTGAACCGTTAGCCAAACAGTATTTAAATCTACCGGCACGAATCGCGCCACTTTCAATTCTTTCATCTATACCAATCAACCAATCTAATGAGACCCAAGTTATCAAGAAAAACGTAGATTCTTCATGGGCTGTGGCATATGGACTTTGTACCTTCGGGGAAACAAAAAACTCAGAAGAATTTTCAGGGAGCCACTTTGTAAAACAGACAAAGATCAACCTGACCAAGTGGCTTCGTCAATTCTTGCCATAATTTTTCCTTCTGATAATATAGACCCATGCCAAAAATTAATCCCGAGATAGAAGCATTCGCTAGAATCAAGGTGATCGGCGTCGGAGGTTCTGGTGGTAACGCTATCAACCACATGGTTAACTCAAAAGTAAATGGCGTTGAGTTCATCGCCATGAACACTGATGCACAAGATCTACATAAGTCATTAGCTACCAAAAAAATCCACATTGGTAAAAATCTCACAAGGGGTCTGGGCACCGGCATGAATCCGGAAGTTGGAAAAAGAGCCGCCGAAGAAACAATCGAGGAGGTCCAAGGAATTACCAAAGGAGCCGACATGGTATTCATCGCTTGCGGGATGGGTGGAGGGACAGGAACTGGAGCAGCACCGATAATCGCAAAAACAGCCAAAGAACAAGGTGCGCTTACTGTGGCCGTGGTGACCAAACCATTCTTTTTTGAGGGAGCACAAAGAATGAGACTAGCCAATGAAGGTTTAATGAACCTTGGCAACGAAGTAGATGCCATGATCGTCATACCAAACGATAGACTTCTGGGTGTTATCGACAAAAACACAACATGCCTATCGGCCTTCGCAATGTGTGACGAAATTTTAAGACAAGCCGTTGAAGGAATCTCTGACCTTATTACCACTCCGGGTATTATCAATGTCGACTTTGCAGACATCAAGGCGGTAATGCAAAATACTGGTTCGGCTCTTATGGGTATTGGTTCTGCCTCTGGTGAGAATAGGGCCGAAGAAGCCGCGCGCGCAGCCATTAACTCTCCCCTTCTCGATATTTCTATTGAGGGCGCGAGGGGAGTTCTATTCGCGATTGCCGGTGGAGACGACATGACAATGTTTGAGATTCAAGAGGCGGCAAAAGTTATAACGGAGTCAATTGACCCAGATGCGCGAGTCATTTTCGGAGCAATTAAAGATGCAAATCTCAAAAAAGATGAAATCAAGGTCACTGTCATAGCCACCGGCTTCCCAAACGAAAGTTTCAAAGGTAGTGGTAGCAATCAACAAATCACTCGACCAGTAAAAACTGAAGGTGGGCTGGAGTCTGCTATGGCTCAACCAAAAGTCTTTGGACAAGAAAATAAAATATTTAAAAAAGAAGATAGAGAGACCGTTTTAGAAGATTCTGGAGAGATGGAGAATGGTGCAGATGATGAGAATTGGTCGTCCGTCCCGGCTTTCCTTCGAAGATCCAAGAAGCAATAAACTACTGACCAATTCCTTCATAATTGAAGCCTAGGTTCTGGGCTTCTTTTTTGTTGTATAAATTTCTAGCGTCAACAATATTTTTATTATGAATATTTTTTTTGATCTCGTTCAATGATATTTTTTTAAAACGGACCCAATCAGTCATAACAACTAAACAATCAGAGTCTTTTAACATTTTAAGAGGATCAGAACTAAAAATCAGCTTTGGAAAGATTTTTCTTCCATTATCTTCCGCCGCGGGATCAAAACAGACAACTTCAACATTAATTGAGATTAATTTAGATATTAGGCTTACGGCCGGTGACTCTCTAAGGTCGTCCGTCTCTGGCTTAAATGCTAAGCCCCAAATAGCGATTCTTTTACCATTAAGATTTTTTAATTCTTTTAAAACTTTTCCATAGACAATTTGTATTTGCTTCTTATTTACATCTTCGGTGGCCATTAAAAGCGGTAACTCAACGGCATTTTGCTTGGCGATACTCAAGAGCCCCTTAACATCTTTTGGGAAGCAAGATCCACCGTATCCAGGACCAGCGGAGAGGAAGGCATACTTCCCTATTCTCTTATCGAGCTTCATCCCAGTGGCGACATCACGCACATCTGCCCCAGTCCTTTCACAAAGACCCGCGAGACTATTTATAAAAGATATCGAACTTGCAAGATAAGCATTAGAGGCGTACTTAATCATCTCTGCGGTTCGCAAATTGGTAAACATAACATCAGTTTTGATCGGGCTATAAAGTTTCGCCATTATCTTTTTCGCTCCCCCTGACTCAACTCCGATCACAACCCTATCGGGCTTCATAAAATCACCCACAGCCTGCCCTTCCCTCAAAAATTCTGGATTCGAAACGACATCAAATTTGCCTTTTAAATAATTTGAAATAATTTGCCTGACCTTCTCGCCAGTCCCTATCGGAACTGTAGACTTATTTACGACAACTACATAGTGATCAAGCGCCGAGGCAATATCTTTAGCAGCCGTTTCGATATATTTGGTTTCAACTGTTCCATCATCCTTCGACGGCGTGCCAACAGCAATAAAAATAACTTCTGCTTTTACTATCCCCTCTTTTGTGTTACTAAAAAATTCCAACCTACCATTATTTATATTCTTCTTTAAAAGCTTTTCAATTCCGGGCTCATATATTGGCGATATCCCCTTCTTTAACTTCTCGATCTTTTCTTTGTCAATATCAATACACGAAACTTCATTACCAAGCTCGGCAAAGCAAACACCCGTCACAAGTCCCACATACCCCGTCCCAATTACACTTATTTTCATACAACCATTATAACAGCGCCACAATAAATTTAGTTATAAAAAAATCCCCCGGCGCGTTGGCCGAGGGTTGAAACCCTGTTACTTAAACTTCTCCATAAGCTTGGCTCCGACATCCATCAAATACTTAGCGCCAGTCTTGGGGCTACCATGTTCCAGATTCATAAACATAAACAATGGTAATCCAGCTGTTTCGCTCTTGGGTTGTCGTCCGCTCGCAATACCCATAGCTATAGCAGCAACCGAGTCAGTGTCGCCACCCATAAGCATAACCTCTTTGAGCAACGGCTTAAGTGTATCGATTGCGGAAACAGCCGTTACCAAATGCACGACTGCGCGAACAGTTGTAATCGCAACTGATTCCTTATCAGTTCCAACTACGGGTTGGCGGCCCCACGAGTTCTTTAGGTCGAAGACATAGCCAAACCTCTGAACAT
>JACQCW010000015.1 GCA_016201425.1 Candidatus Vogelbacteria bacterium
TAAAACTCACACGAGCAGCGAACTAAAGCAGAAATTTCCTTTCTTGCAGAGAGTATTCTGGGGTAGAGAAGGAATATGGTCGAGAGGCTACTGTGTTTCATCTGTAGGTCTAAATGAGACGGAAATTTTGGCGTATGTTGAGTATCAAAGCAAAGAAGACAGTGGGCAACTGAAATTTAAGTTCTGACGAAGGGTGAAGAAGCCCCCAGCTCCGCTGGGGGAGATTCACTTTGTTCTAAATCAACTTAAGTTCGGGGCTGTAGTATTGCGCTGATTGCTTCGCATTTTGCCCCCGACAGTGCGGGCAACGAAACTCGACCTGATATGCGTAGACGTGACTGTTGAGCCGTGTTGGATCAGCGCCAAGCCATTTGCGCTCGTACTCTTCATCGAAAGGCATCGGGCCCACAACCTTAATGACTCGACCCTTGAAAAAGTAGATCTTGCCGTTGACATTACATTGTCGTGGTTCAACGTTCTGAACCTGGTCACCAACCTTAAACGGTTCTTCCTTAATGAGCATCTTTTCGCAGGATTTGGCGTCAGCTTCTTTCTTATATTCAGTTTTACAAACCTCGCACTGATATAGAGTCCGATTTATTTTGATCTTTTTCAAAATGAACCTCTCCCGCTAAAGCGGGATCCGCCGGAGAGGCGGACTTTCTTTAAAATTCAAAAATCTCGATATATCTTATGCTAATAAGACTTATTTTACAACCTTGACTTTTATCTTTCGATATATTATAATATATCTGACAATTAGAACTTTGACTAATAATAATTTGAATCCGCGAAAAGCGGGAAATGAGGTTTAGAGTGACCACGCAGCGAAAGATTTACAATCTTCTAGAGTCTGGTGAGGAACGGGATCACGACTTTCATCTGCTCATGAAATGTCGGCACGCGTTCGACTTCAGTCGACCACTCTTGCTCACAGAGAAGGTAGATGGGCAGACGATGCAGACCAAGGCTGGTCGTGTCTACAAGCGGTACGATCTCTTGAAGAAGAATGATTCGCGGAAGCACACGGCGACTGAGGCCGAACGCTATGAGCTACGAGAGCTCGACCCATCCGACTCGTCTGTGAAGTGGCTGATGGCCGCCTACAATACCCACCGAGAGCAGTTCGAAGAGTTTGGGCGAGTCCTACCAAGGCAGTGGTGTTATTTCGAAGGACTGGGTTCTAAGGTTACCGCAAGGTACAAGGGACTCGTTCCGACAGTTAGGATCTTTGACCTCTCTGTGAACGGTCTCTATTTGCCATTTGCCTGGACAAAAGAGACTGCCGAGGAGCTTGGCCTGCCGATCGTGGCACATCGCTATGAGACTTTCACTGACATTGAAGCACTCATCGAAAATCTTACGAATGCGACCGGATGGGATCCGGGCTTCCCGCTGGGATACCAGATCGAAGGCTATGTCGTGCGGCAGCTGGCGACAACCGGCGAAGAGATCGTGGCCAAGATCCGCAAGAAGGATCTGGCGTTGATCAGAGGCTGAAGGTAAGTTACTTTACAATTGAGAAGGAGAAAGAGAGGAAAGATCTCACAATCTTTCGCTTCGAGGATCGACTCTACGACGTTGATGTCGATGCGGCACGAAGGCAGAACATGGTTGTTTTGCCCGATCGGCGGTTGCTACTGGTTGAGGACTGGGTTGAGGTTGAGGAAGATTTCTTCAAGCCCAGCAACATGATTGATACCGGTAAGACCATCGAGCAGTTCGTGGTCGAGAAGGATCAGGAATTCGCTGACGCCATACCTGTTGCCGACACGATAAGTTAGTTTTACACGAACAAGAAAGGAAAAAGAAGATGAACCAGAATATCAGTTTCGAATATGACGGTAAGAAGTACGAAGTTTCGCCGGCCGCTTATCCGGGCGACATGATCGCTCTGCCAGACGGCAGGATCCTTGCGGTTCTCGGATGGGCCGAAAGTTTGCCCCCGCAGCCGATGGGATTTGATACGGTGGAGTTCGTTGGAGTTGGAGAGACTTTCATCAACAACATTCCACGCGCGGTTGAAGTGAAGTAATCGGGAGAAATCCCAAACACGCCCGCCTGCCAACGACTGAGGTCGTAGACAATGGCGGGCAGGCCCGTGTGTTGCGAAAGCAGCATGCGGGCTTTTTTCTTGACCACAAGATTAACTTAAGTTAAACTTGGTGTATGAAAACTAAAATTGTGGGACTAAAAGATTTACGCGAAAATATTGATAGTTGGATCAATAAGGTTAGTAGAGGTGAATCGTTTCTTGTGATGCGAAAATCAGCGCCGGTTTTTAAAATTGTTCCAGCGGAAGAAGATGAGCAATGGGAAACAGTTGCGGATTTTACTGAGATACATAAAAATGGCGTTTCGGGGAAAGACATTCTACGAGCTCTTAGAAAGTTGAATGCCTAGTTTGATAAAATTACTTAAGAACTTTTCCGGAGGGGAGAGGAAGGTTTTAGATGAACTTATCGAGAAGATTATGTCACTTGATTGGGACGGGTTAGATCTGAAAAAATTAAAGAGATATCAAAATGTTTTTCGAGTACGCAAGGGTACATTACGTATTATTTTTTCAAAAATAGAATTTGATATTAAATTTTTAACAGTTGAAAGGCGGAGTGATACAACATATAATTTTTAGTGAACTTTTCTTGACATAAATAGATATTTGGCGTAGAGTGCGGATTAAAGATCTGTGTACATTTACATATTGGGTATAGCCCAATTAATAAGGAGGATGTCATGGCACTGAAGGCTGTTATCTTCGATCTTGGTGGTACACTGGTTTCATACCCTAATCCCGACGAGGTCTCGAAGCACTTTTATGAGAAGGCAGCGGAGATTGCTTATGAGGGAATGCCGAGGATGGATTACCAAACACTGCTAAGGAAGCTGTCGGAGAAGTATCTTGAGGCACGACAAGTAAGCTTTAAAAATCTCAAGGAGGCCACATTCGCCGAAAGTTTGAAGGCGGCTCTTAAAGAGTTAGGTGTTGAAATGGCCTCAAACGATCAAGAGTATCTTCTTGAGATTTTGTATGGTGAATTCTTTGGAGATCAGTCGAAGCTTATTGAGGGGGCA
>JACQCW010000101.1 GCA_016201425.1 Candidatus Vogelbacteria bacterium
CTTAGACAGGCGCTGAAGCTGAAAAAAGTAGTTGCGAAGTAGCGAGGCGGCAAACAGCCTTGGTCGCGAATTTCCCTTACGACCGTGAGCAGGCAAAACTGTTTGCCGACGAGCAAACAGATGACCAAAAAAGGAGAAACACAGTGAGCCACTGGACAGATGATCTGAAAGATATGATGGAATACGAATTTGAGCTCGAAACCGAGACCCGTTACGTGATCGAGGCAGGAAACATCGCGGATTACAACTGGGTCAACCATGTTGTCGACGTCTACGACGAGTCTGGGCGGGCGCGAATTAGGGTCAAGAATGGAGTCCCTCGTCTCTCGCTCAAGGTTCCACTCTTCTCGAAGGACACGACGACCTCAAAAACCTGCATCCGTCTTGAGTATAAGCCGATCACTAAGAAGCAGGAAAAGGAACTCTTACTGATCCGGCAACTGGTCCTGGCGGAGAAAGGCGCCCAAACCTCCGAAAAGTTCGGAGCGCCACTTGAGAACAAGGATGGCACTAGGACTTGGATCAACCGCGACTCCAATGGTAATTGGTGGATTGAGGCAGACGAAGGGGTGCCCCTCAACTTACCCGACACAATCAAGATCCTGGGAACTCAGAAGAGCGGGATCAAGGTCTAATATTAGTAAAACCACTCCGTCGGAGTTACGGAGTGGTTCTTTAATTTTTTTATTGCATTTAACTAATTCTGCTGGCTCTGATCACCAAAACCGCTTTGCCCACTGTCAGAACCAGAATTTTGAAGCTTTGAAAACTCACTCATAATGCTGTTAAGCAATCCTTGACCGGCCGAGGTCGCCTGATACAACTCCTTTGGGTCAATATCTGATTTGGCCATTATAGCCTTGACATCGTCACGCTTCTGCCCAGCCTCTTTGATTAACTCCTCCAAATGCGACGTGTCTTTTCCAGAACTCTTCAAATCTGCTGCTTGAATGCCAAAATTTTTCAGCTTAGTCTCCATCTTTTTTAGCTCCAGGCTAATATTTGATAGATTTTTCAAAACAGCAATATTACTGTATACGTCATTCATTGGTGCAAACACATCTTGCTGAATATTACCCATCACGTCTTGCATATCAGTGTCTGGTTTGGAGACATCGGCCGAGGCAGCGTCACGAGCCGACTCTATAGCAGCAATGGCCGACTCGATCTTTGACTCGATACTTTTTGTATCAATTCCACTCTTAGCCGCCTTGGTCTTTGCCGTGTCAAAATTCTTCCTCAGTCTGGCGATCTGCTTATTAATATTGGTCAGAGTCTTTGGCCACTGGCTAAGTTGATTAAGTCTCTGCCCAAAATCCTGAAGATCCTGTGTGTCATCCTGAATTGTCTGTATAGCAGTCTGCACATCATCACTATAATCCGTGGCACTCTTAATTGTTTCAATTGCGCCGGAGACGTCACTAACCAAAGTTTCATCAGTGCTTGCAATCGTAACCCCGGCATTCTTGACCTTTGTCATCAACTTCTTGATATTAGCCAAGCCTTTTTCAAGACCGGCTGTCCTTCCCTGAGCCATTTTCAGCTGTTGAGTATCAAACTGCTTCTGTTGGTCTTGCTGCTGACCACCTTGTCCGTTCTCGTCACTACCACCGGCCTCCTGTGACTGACTGTCTGGATTACTAAAATTTTGATCGCCTCCGCCCTGGAATGGTTGACCGCCCTGCGAACTTTGTGGGCGGCCCATCATGAATGGTCTGCTGCCACGTTGGCCCTGATTATTTTGGCCGCCGCTATCACCACCTTGCTGACCCTCGGGGCCGTTAAATTGCTGTGGTTGACCACTAAAATTCTTTTGACCACCGAAGAATTGACCATTGCCCGGCTGGAACGGCTGCCTATTCTGTGAACCTTGCGGACGGCCCATCATGAATGGCCTGTTGCCTGATTGGCCCTCTGGACTGCCCGAGTTTTGATCGCCTCCACCTTGAAATTGACCTCCCATCATCGAACCAGGCTGACCTGCTGGACCACCAAATTGCTGTGGCTGACCTCCAAAATTCTGCGGACCAAACTGGCCGCCGGTGGGTCCTTGCTGATCAACTGGCCCAATAGATTGTGACGTTTGAATTTGCTCAACAGGCGGTTGACCCGGCGCCTGATCCATCACAGGTACCGCAGCTAGAAGTGGTGCCGTAAAAGCCATTACCACCGCAGACATAACTCGAGAAACTGTTCCTAACATTTTTTATTTTTTTTAATTAATAATATTCTATTTGCTTAACTAATTATAACCCCGCTAAACATTTTGAACAATATGATGTAAAGTGTGATCGTGACTGAGAAAGTAAAACGCGGTGAAAATATAATAAAAGTAGGAAAAGAGCTCGGCCGCGGGCGCGAAAAGATCGTTTATGCCGATCCAGACAACAAAAAGTTAGCAAAGGGGATATTCCACGAATATAAAACCGAAAGCATTGAGAAAGTTAAGGGCAGATTTTATCTAACAAAAATTCTTCATATGTTATACCCAAAAAATATTCCCGGTATCCACCTCTCAGCATCAAATCCTCACATGATAATCGTTGACAAAGTAGACGACCAAATCGCCAATATTAAAGAACAGCTAGGCACACATGTTATGGAAAAAAATATCGCCAAGGATCTAACCGAAGAACTGGGGGAATTGATAGACGACATATCTTTTAACAAACGAAAGATCATAGATGGGTTAGACCATCTCGGTGTAATAATTGATGAATTCCCACCCAATTTTGCAATAGACGAAAAAAATAATATAAAATTCGTAGACAGCATAGATCCATGGCATGTGGATGCAAATTATAGTAGCAACAAACTGAAAAAAGCAATAGAAAACTTAGAAGATGCAGCACAAAAGAAGAGAGCATTAATTTACCTGGCTCAGCTGGATAAGTTGGAAAAATCAAGAAAAATATAAATCCACAGGCAGAATTTTGAATGTGATATATACTAGAGGCAGTGATTAAACTTTCAAACGGCCACAAATTTGAGTTCATGGCGGCAAGCGGCTCTTTGTGGTTTGACGGAGGAGGATGGTTTTGGGAGAGGCCACTTAAATTAATTGGGCTCTTGGATCCAAAACTGTTCACTATTGTTACCAAAAGTTTAACCCGTCTTCCAAAAGAAGGAAATCTAAAAATATATAAACCGCTTGGTGCGGTTCGTTTTTTAAATGGGGGAGTGGTAAATGCTATCGGCCTCACAAACCCAGGGCTTGACTGGTGGTGCAAAGAGATCGGGCCGAAATTGAAGAACTCACCACTTTCAATAATTGTTTCGATACATTCGAACTCGGCGCGCGAGGCGGGTGAGATGGCATGGAGATTAAATCCATACAACTTGCAGGGAATAGAGTTAAACCTCTCGTGCCCAAACATCATACATAATGTAGAGGCAGAAACAGAAAGAATCGTTGAAACCGTGAGGCAAGTCAAAAGGGTAAGCAATTTACCTCTGATCGCCAAACTTTCGGCAAATCAGGATTACAAAAAAATATCTAAAAAGTTGGAATTTTTAGTTGATGCCATCTCGATCAACTCCGTGCCATGGAAACATATTTATCCTGAAGAGCTAAGTCCACTTCACCACTTGGGTGGAGGAGGGGTCTCAGGCAAAACCGCACAAGAGTATAACTGGAAGATGCTAAAGGAACTTGCCGAGCATACAAAAACTCCGATCATCGGCCCGTCAGTTTGGGAATATGAAGACATCGACAAAATAAAAAACCTCGGTGCCAAAGCCGTTAGCTTCGGCTCTGTATTCTTACGACACCCGTGGAGGCCGACGTTGTATGTGAGAAGACACTTGAAAAATCCCAATATAAATGTACGATAATATCATATTATAAAATAGTATAAAAAATTATGTCTACAATATCTGTACCACTACCAGCAAATTTAGAAGAATTTGTTACTTCACAGGTTAAACTAGGCAACGGTGCCAACAAGGCTGATGTTATAAGAAAGGCCTTGAGACGCATGGCTGAAGAAGAGGTAATCAACGCAATTCTAAAATCACAAAAACAAGTTAAGGAAGGTAAAATCCTTCGAGGAGATCTAAGAGAAATAGCTAAAAAATTTAAATAGGATGCTTGGGATTACATACACGCCCGATTTTGTCCGACAATACAAATCGCTTGAGGACAGTTTACAAATTGAAATCGTTGAGAAACTCAAACTATTAAAAAACAAAGATAATCACAAATCACTCAGAGTACATAAGTTACACGGCAAATTATCAGATTGCCATTCTTTTTCGATAAATTATAGGATCAGACTTGTTTTCGAGTATATGAATAAAAACGAAATTGTCTGCCATTTCGTCGGCGATCATGACATCTATAAATAAATGCCTCGTAACTTCATACAACTTATAAAATCGAGGTGGAAAGAGGGGAAATTTGTTTGTGTTGGGCTTGATTCTGATTACGAGAAGATTCCAGAGCACTTAAAAAAGAAAGGGTGGAGTATAGGGAAAACTATTTTTGAATTTAATAAAAGAATTATTGATGCAACGCACGATTTAGTTTGCGCATACAAACCCAACAGCGCATTTTATGAAGCGTACGGCGAAGAGGGGATGGGTGCGCTCAAAAAGACCTGCGATTATATTTTAAAATCTGCGCCGACTGTGGCAATAATTCTCGATGCAAAAAGGGGAGACATCGGCAGGACAAACGAGATGTATGCGAGGTTCGCTTTTGATTGGCTACGGGCAGATGCGATAACCGTAAGTCCATACCTGGGCGAAAAATCTCTATCAAATTTCCTAGATAGAAAAGATAAGGGAATAATAATTCTCTGCAAAACTTCAAACGAAGGCTCGGATGAGTTTCAAAAAGATCTTTACAAAAAAGTGGCAAAAAACGTGGCAGAGGGGTGGAACAGAAATGGCAACTGTTTACTTGTCGCCGGGGCAACATACCCGAAAGAACTAAAAGAGATAAGGAAGATTGTCGGTGACCTACCACTCCTCATCCCTGGCATCGGCAAACAGGGCGGAGATTTAGAGGCTGTGATAAAAAATGGCCAAGACTCAAGAGGGCAGGGGATGATAATAAATTCCTCATCCGGAATTATTTTTGCATCCAATGGAAAAGGTTTTACAGAAACAGCGAGAAACGAAACCTTTAAATTGCACGAAGCGATTTCAAAACTAATTTGAAAATAAAAAAGCCCGTCCCGATAACCATCGGGACGGGGTGAGTGAGTGTCGAAAAATTTACAAGTAGATTGTCTTGTACTCGCAATTGAACTGCTGAAGGCCTCGGCCGACCTCTTCCATACGGTCAACAGGGCCAATGTATCCAGCGTAGAAGAGTGACTTCTTGAAGTTGTTCTGCCTAAACCAGTTCTCGAGTTCACCGTTGCAAGGGTAGTAGTAGTTCTGCATCTGTCCGTTCCTATCAACGATGTTCACATGCAAAATCAGATTCTTACCCCATGCTTGCCAAACTTGGCGGCGAAAGACAACGGCAAAGAAGATGGCCGGGCCGAAGAAGTAAAAAGTGCCGAAGGCGAGTGCTCCAATTCCGTACCACATCATCGGCAACTTAAGAACAATCAACGAAACAGCGATTGCAACAAGCAGATCAAATTCAGACATTTCTATATCTCCTTTTTTCGTCTTGCACGTTTTGTGCAGTGAATTGTGTAAACCATGACTACTTTCTTTCCTGTTTCACATAATCCAGTTCTGACTCAATCTCACTGAGCTTTGTGAGTGCAGCGGTGAGACTCTTCAGATTTGGGTAGTAGTGATAGCCGTAGTTGTCAGTGTCCTCCGATCCGAAATACAGATGGCGAACTCCATCAAAGTATGCTTGGCCATGAAAAAGTACTTCGTAAGTCTCTCCCGAACTACCTTGAGCCACAGTACACACGCATTTGAATTCAAAACTCTGTTCATCTCGTTTAACGAAAAGATAACACCCCCAACTTTTATCCTCTTCTGAAATGATATGCTTCCCATATGTATCTATGTCGATACTTAGTTCCGCCAAGCTTTTTCCTAGGAAATCCATATAATTCTCTCCTCCTGTTTTTTATCTACAGAACTACATCAAGATCGCGCCGGAGTGCTGCCAGTAGTAACGATGATCGCCATTGGGGAAGAAGATCAGGTTCCTGAGCTCCTTATTTTCGGGCTGCACCGTAAGACACTGATTTAGGCAGACGTTCTGTCCCTCAACATCAAATACCTTGGCGCCGTGGGGCAGTGTTAGAATATGCGTGCCATTCGTCTCGAAGTAACCTCTGATTTCAGCAAGGTCCTCTGGATCAATATGATTATCCCTTGTCCAGAGCCAGGCCTCCTTCTCGAGATCGTTATCATCCGAGAAGTCTTCGGGCTTATTGACTGGAGTCAACGTCATCTGCTCAATCTTATTTTCCTTGGCAAAGGTGATCATCTGTTTGACTCGGTTCAATGATCCGATGCGGTCCTTGGTCATGATGCAGGTCAAACGAACCGTAAAACCGTATCCATGAAGAAGCTTAAAGAGAGCAGGAAGATCAATATATTCCTTCTTGTACGGAAGGTAGATCTTGCGATTCTCTTCGGGATTGAAGTGCACAACCGAAATCGCAATCGTCTGCAGTCCCAAGTCATACCACTCCTTAAGGTAAGGAGCGTACTTCTCGGGATTCTCGGCAATCGCAATACCATTCGTCTGAAGCTCGATATAAGGAAATTCGAAGAATCCACCAAACATTCCTTTTAGAGCTTTAAGGTACTCCGTAATCTCATTAGCGCCTGAACCGATAGTCGGCTCACCTTTACCCGTGAACATCACAGTCTTACAGCGTCCCTGGAATGCAGCCATACAAACCTTACGAAATGACCGCCAATCGATTGACTGTGGCTTAAGTTCAACACCATTTGGTGCAGTCATCTTAGACACACAAAACGGACAACGCGCATTGCACGCAGCCGTGCCAGTGACAATACTCAGTGTCTCGATATTCTCTGCCATAACCATCTCCTTGCATCCCGCACTACGGGATTACTTGTAGAGTTACTCTGTTCTGTCTGTTTCAACGAACAATTGTTTCACGCATAGACTACCACACTGTATGTGGTAAGTCAAGATGTTTATAACTACCACTTGTGCAACTACTTAGTAGTGCTAAAATTTAGACGTGAAATTGAGAGATGCAGATCAAAAAAATATTTTCGTGTGAAACCGCCGTTGGCGGATTTTTTTTAATTTTTTTGATAGCGAAAGTGATTTGGTTCTTAGAAGACCCTTTCGGAGCCGAGCCAGCATGGTTCTCGATTAACAGATCGAGATGGCGAGGCGAGAAGAGCAGAGCCGAGCCCGCAGGGGCGAGCTAATGCGCGGTCTGAGAAGGACTAAATCGCTGAAGCTAAACAAAGCAAATGACCACCAAAACAATTTATTTAGCACAAACACTCCTGGAGATCGGCGCTATTAAATTTGGAACTTTCAAATTAAAGGTGCACGAGACCGACCCGACACTGCCACTCTCACCAATCTATATCGACCTTCGAATCATTCGCTCACACCCAGATGTACTGCGCTTCGCAGTACAGTGCATGATCGAAAAGATTAAATTAGAGAAATTAAAATACGATCTGATCGCAGACTTACCTACGGCCGGCACGCCGATTGCGACTCTTATTATGGACAGAACTAACACCCCAATGATCACACCAAAAAAGGAATTGAAAACCCATGGCATAGCCGCAAAAGTAGAAGGGGTGTATAAAGCTGGCAACAGAGTACTTATGATTGATGATTTAGCAACCAAGGCAGACACTAAAATTGAAGCTGCTAAAACTTTACGCGAGGCAGGACTACATGTAACCGACGCAGTGGTAATCGTCGATCGCAAACAGGGAGCAGGAAAGCATCTTGCGCCTCACGGCATACGCATGCACTCAATACTTAATTTGCCAGAGATGTTGTCTTACTATCGCGATCACCAACTGATTCCTAACGAAAAGTTCCGCGAGGTTCAAAAATATTTGTCACTCAATTTATTATCATTATTAATTTTTATTCCCCATATGTGGGGAATTTTTTTTAGAAGCTAATTTAATACAATGCACAAAACAAAATACAAAGCACCATTCCACGTTTCAATCAAGAACAAAAAAGATTGGCACGATAACACAAAGCTGGTGGATGAGATTTTTAGGATTGGTAGAGGTTACCTTGAGAATCAAGGCTTCACTGAAGTGGTAACACCCCACATTGTACGCGCTTCTGGAGCCTGCGAAAACATCGACACTCTATTTGAGGTTAGCGTTGAAAAAAATCATGATTGGTTCGATGGGAAGAAGGGCTACTTGGCACAAACTGGACAACTTTATCTTGAGAGTTTGGTACCAGAACTCGGTAAAGTATATTGCAGTGGGCCAAGTTTCAGAGCGGAACCAGAATCCGACCACAGACACTTGGCTGAATTCTACATGGTCGAAATCGAGTTTGCCGGCACATTCGATAAACTGCTCAACTACATCGAAGGATTCCTCTCAAACATCGCTCATTCTGTTGCTGATTATCCAGAACCAGAGTTTTTGGGACTTTCCGAGGACGACGTCGAACGACTAAAGTCATACCCACGCAAGTTTGATCGTATTACTTATGATGAAGCGATCAAAGAACTCGCCGAGCTGGAAGAGGATATAAAGTGGGGAGATGACATCTCGAGCAAACGCGAACAGATGCTGGTAGTGGAACACGGAAACAATCCGATTCTTATAACCAGATACCCAGACCCGATGCACAATCACGGCAAAGAGATCGAGGTTGAAAAATTTTTCAACATGCTGCCTGACAAACAAAACAAGGGAAGGGTACTTTCATCTGACTGCATCTTGCCCTTTGCCGGTGAGGCTGTTGGCTCGGCTGCGCGAGTCCACAAAGCCGATGAACTTGAGAGACGACTCTTAAACTCGCGAATGTACAAGAGACTCCAAAACAAGGGTGGCGATATTGATGACTTTAACTGGTATTTATCAAGAATCAAAAACGACGGAAGTGTTCCACATGCAGGCTGCGGCTTCGGGATGGCACGTATTATTCAATGGATTAAAGGTTCACCTTCTGTTTTGCACGGGGTGACATTTCCTCTAAATCGGGCCAATCTGATTTGACATAATTTGAAAGACCTGCTAGTATCCGCTAGAAGCAAATTTGAACCTTGAGACGCCAATTTAGGAGGTTATTGGGCCAATTTTAACTGATTAGATTACAAAAACAGAAAACACCGTATTGATTGAACTTTTTTACGTTTGGAATCATTTGAATTGTATACGACAAGCCCTGATGAGAAATCGGGGTAGAAGGAGAACAAGATGGCTCGCAAGATTTTTGTCTCAACTCTGGAGCGCACGGTTAAGGGCAAGAACGGGCAGTCGAAGAAGCGGACGAGCGAGGTCACTACGATCTCGTTTTACAAGGGACAGAAGTTGTACGTTCGCGGCATCGTCGGATCAACGGCCGAGAACGGAGATCTGGCTACGATTACCGATCTGCCCGACAAGCATAGCTTGGTCGTCTTCAACGAGGACGTCCTGACCCGTGTCGAGGGCCTATCGGATAATCTCATGACCTGCACACACCTGCGTTTCGTCCGTGCTAATCGGCCGAAGCCGGAGCAAACTGCAACCACGACCAAGGCAGAGAGTGCCGAGGGCGAGACCAAGCGCAAGCCGCGCGTCTTCCACAGCCGCGTTACGCTCTTCGGACGACTGCTGGCTGCCTGTCTTCAGGCTAATCTCGAACCCGTCTCGGTTCCCGGCGGACTGCAGTACGCTCTGGCATTCTGCAACGACGAGAATGGCGACGGCGGCGAGCAGATCATCGCTGCGCCTCCCAAGGGTATGAAGGTCGAACCGGAGGACGCCGGGGAAATCTGCACAGGATTCATCGTACCGAACTCTCAAGTCGATGAGCTACTGGCCGGACTTCCTCCTCGCGAGTAAATCGAACACCCCCATCAACACAAGTTGGTGGGGGATTTTTATTTTTCATAAAAAAATGCCCTCCAAAATAAGGAGAGCAATCGCAACTATAAATGAAAATTCAACAATTCGGACTTTTCTGCCAAAAGATTAGCGGAGGAGTTGTTGTAAGCCAGATCGCAAGTATCAAGATAATTCGTGGCCGTCTTCTGAATCGCTCCGGCAAAGTTTTTCATAATTCCCTCGAAGGGAACATGAACTTCGTGGTTCGATACATGAATGGTTGAGGAACCAACGTGATCGAAATTTGTCTCTTCAATACGAGAATTAACTCTACCGTTCATAAGAGTAGACAAGACGAGAACTCGACCCTTATCAAAAACTAGCTCGAGTTCGTTTCGATACACCTTCGTATCAAGCTTTCGGTAGCCAGCGAAACTAATCGACGGCCCATCCTTTTCGAGTCGATATCCCGTAACGCTGTATCGATCGAAGCTATCAAAATTCTTTCGGAGAGTAACCGTTCCATGACCAATTAAGTAATTTACCAAATCGATCTCATGGTTCATATGATCAAGAAGCAGACTATCCGTCTCTCTCCAACCACCCTTCGGCGGAACGTGGTAGAAAAAGCGGAAAACGATCTCACGCAAAGCCCCAAACTTCGTCTTGTACTCCTCAAGCCGACGCTTAACTTCAATATAAGGCGGTTCAAACCGTCGCGGATGACAGCTCGTAAGTACCAGTCTCTGCTCCTTGGCAAGGTTCATAAGCTCTACTGCTTTAAGAGTTTCGGCCGTTCCATTCCAGATCGGCTTCTCGCAAAGAATATGCTTTTTTGCTTTTATCGCACCTTCCAAATAGAGCAGGTGAGAGTCCGGGGGTGTGGCAATTAGCACCGCGTCAATATCGCTACTAGTAAGTAGATCTTCAGCACTTTTAGCAGCGCGAAGATTCTTGTGTCCCCAATTTTTACCATCTGAGACAATCTTATCAATCGCTGGTCGATTAATATCATAAAGCGCTGTGACCTCAAAAAGACTCGGCTCTGCAAAAGCTACCGTAATATGACTCTGCATAGCGTGCTTGCCTGTGCCGATAACGCCAAGCTTGATAGGAGTCGTCATTTTTCGACCACCTTTCCTGGACCTTAGCCAGAATTTTCTAAATCATTGTGTCAAAGAACAATCAGGACCAATTTATACTATAAATTGCCGATAATAGCAACTATAGGCAGGCCTCTCATAAAAATCTTTGACACCTAGTAGTATATGTGCTAGTCTTTCGCTAAATCGAGCTCTTCACAATTCAACAACGGTAACTCGGGCTGTAGAACTACGGCCTGAAAAAAGGAGAGGAGAATAGAATTATGTTTGGACTCGTCATAGCGACGTTTTGGGCTCTGTATGCACATTCCATCAGCGGTTTGCCGAGTGGTGTAATCCTGATCAAGGCATCGACTGGCTTGTTCTACTGGTATGCTCTCTGGGCAGTTCTTGGAGGACTTTTCACTACAGTGGTATCCTTTTTGCTCCCACTCTTCGGTGGCATCATCGCAGGATGTGCTGCAATTAAGGCCAAGTGTGGCTGGCAAGGCGCACTTGTTGCAGCTGGCAGTGGTGGCTTCCTTGGATCGCTTGGTGGTCTTTACCTGGTCATCTCCCTCTTCATCAGCGCATCGCTCAAGGTGGGCGGCACATTCCTGATGTCCACGTCGGTTGTCAACGCAATGAGCGCAACGCCGGCTTGGGACGATACGCGCATGCTGATCGGCGCTATCATGCTTCTTCTTGGACTCGTGTTCTCTCGCTCTTCGTCCTCGTCGAGCAGTTCGAGCAACAAGAATAATAGCTAACATACCGAGAGACTGTAACGACATAACAAAAGGAGAAAAGAAATGAACGCAATCAGGAATCGGAAGGGTTTTACCGTCCTTGAACTTCTCATCGTCGTGGTGATCTTCACGGTCATCGCTATCTCAACTATCTGGCTGGTTGTGGTGCCCTTCATCGCAAAGGGTAACTGCTGGTTCACCCAAGAGGGGTTGATCCGAGAGATTCGCTTCAACCACCCCGAGGCGGAGATAATCGTCAAGACCGAGACACACTTTACGGATCTGTCGACTATCACGGTTCAGAACAACGATGGCAGCAGAGACAAGTATACCCTCGACTCGGACATCCTATTCAACTATGATCTGAAGAAGGTCGAGAGAAGCGATAGTCTCGATAAGGCGACGCTAAAGAACAAGTAAGTAGTAACGAAATCCCGCGGGGGAGCTCACATGAGCTCCCCTTTTTTTATTTACAAAAATCTATTCGCTCCAGACAAAATACTTGACGTATATATATAGATATGCTAGTATATCAGCAAACTCTAGCTCTTCACAATTCAATACGAAAACTTTAAAACCTTACAGGACAAGCCGAAGGAGGCAAGTAACATGTCAACCCAAGAGAAGGCTCGATCCTCCGGACGTGAAGATGTCGAGGAGGAGCAGGGCGAGGTTGCACAGGAAGTAGATCCTGCGGTCATCGAAGCACTGCTCAAGGACTCACAGAAACCTCGAATCTTTATCCCACTTAGTTGGGACAGGGAGAACCAAAAGACCGCCTACGCCAAAGCGCTAGCCGAACTCCAAAACGATCCGGCACACGTTGAGCTGAGAGAAAAGCACCGAATCTATCTGGAAATCCTTGCAGCACAAGCGGTCGATAATCAAGAGAGACTCCGCCTAGCCCGAGAGGCTATGCCACCTGGTAGAATCTCGAAAGCTGGCTCACTCATCGCGAGTGGAGCCGGTATGTTCGCTTCGCTCATGCTTGCCTGTGTTACAGTGCCCTGCACAGCTATCGCAAGTGTGACCGTCAACGCTTTCAAGTTGATTCCAGCACTCACAGTGACTGCGTTCGCTGGTATGGTTTGTTACGTGATGTGCAGCTGTATGTCTCAGTTGATCGGCAGGGTAATTTGGTCTATCCCGGCACTACTCACGTGGATCAGTTCTAATCTTAGCTTCGGTCTCATCTTCGGGGCCATCTCAGTATACATCGGCTTCGGTTTCCTTATGTCTGGAATATGCATGATCTTTGTTATGATTTGGTGGGCCGAGAACAAGGGTTATTACTAATAAGGGGTGAGACACATCTACCGGATCACGACGACAAGGACTCCGATCTCTCTGAATACACAATGGAGTATAGGGAGTAGACACTACTACAAACACGAAATGCAAAGGAGAAGGCAATGAGACTGCAAACGTTTATTCTCACTCTAGTGGTTGGACTTTCGTTCAATTATGGAAGCACTATCGCAAGCGAGCGAAGTGCGATAAAGACGACGGGGGTTGTGGTCTATGATAGTGGCAAGCCTGGAGATTTCTTTGCCACCTCACATACCGAGGTCTTCTTCGTTGGTTATGACTTGAGCGTCGCCGATACTCAGGGCAACCACACATACATCCCGATCAACAGAATTGGAACACCTGTCAATTTCAAAAATGACATTCTCCGTATTCTATACGAATTCGAAACGACGCACTCGAATGACCTGAGAGTCACCAACTGGAAGATCGAGAAAGACCAAGAAACACACTTTACTCAAGCATTCGTCTTTGGTATCTGGATTGACCATGAACCAAAAAAGGTAATAGAGAAGTAAGTTACACACGCCCCGGCGTTCGTTCGCGAACGACCGGGGCTTTTCTATTGTCTGGACAAGAGTATAAATCAATGGTAGAACGTATTAGGAAAACTGATGAAAGTCCGCCTCAACGGCGGGTCCCGCTTTGGCGGGAGAGGAACAAATGGAGATCTTTGACACAATCGCGCCAGTCGATAACCGATACTTTGATCCCGAATGTGCCGAGTATTTAAGCGATGCTGCATTTCTAAAATACAAAATCAAGGTCGAGCTGGCCTTGATCAAGACTCTTTGGAAGCGGAGGCTTTGTACTAAGGCTGTTTATCAGGAAATTGAGAAGGCCTGCAAACAGATCACTCCGTCAGAAGTTGCGATCGAAGAGGAGAGGATCAGTCACGACGTACGAGCTATGGTCAACTGCATCAAGGGCAAACTTAGCGACAAGGCCAAGCCGTACGTTCATATGTTTGCCACATCCTCGGATATTGTCTGCACAGCTAATGCTCTGCGCTTCAAAGAGATCACTAACAACGTTCTCTTTCCCGCACTATGCAACCTTGAATCTACACTAATCGACATTGCCGAAAAGTTTGCCGCAACTCCTCAGATCGGCCGCACTCATCGCCAACATGCTGTACCAATCACTTTCGGCTTTGCCATCGCGCAGTATGTCGATAGACTTGGCGGACTGCTTGAACAGCTAATTTGCCTTACCAACTTGCCAGGAAAATTCTCAGGAGCGTGTGGAGCTTATAATGCCCTGTCGCTTTCAGTAGATGATCCTGAAGAGTTTGAGAAGGAACTTCTTTTAGAGCTCGGTCTACATCCCGCCAGAATTTCTACACAGATCACACCGCCCGAAGAGATGATTAGTCTCTTGTCACATCTAAGAACAATCACCGGCGTCATGGCAAATCTCGCGCGTGACATCCGTGGGTTACAACAGACCGAAGTGGCTGAAGTGAGCGAATCATTTGGTGCCAATCAGGTTGGCTCGTCAACAATGCCGCAAAAGAGAAACCCGATTAGCTTTGAACGTGTCGAGAGCCTTTGGAAGATTATCTTCGGGCGTCTTGAGACAGTTTACCTAGATCAGATCTCAGACTTCCAACGCGACCTCACCAACTCGGCGTCGAGCAGAACATATGGCGAGATCTTCGCTTATTTTGTCGCCATGACAAACGGGCTGACAAAAGCCCTCGCTAACCTTTCGATTGACGCTGAGAAGATGGAGTACAATCTTAGGATTCAAGGTGATCTCATCTTGGCCGAGCCACTCTACATTATTCTTTCGTCACTCGGTCATCCTAACGCCCATGAAGCAATTAGGGTCCTGGCACAAGAAGCTCGAGATAGAAAACTTCCGATCACAATGCTCATCGCGTGCAATCCAGATCTTGAAAAATATACTGATAAAATGACAGAGAAGCAGAAGGGGATATTAAAAGATCCGAAGCATTACACAGGGGTTGCTAAAGACAAAGCCTTGAAGGTTGCCAAATATTGGCACGACGCACTAGCGCTCTTTGCAACTTACGATCTCGCTCCTATGAAAGACATAGCCAACTAGTAGCACCCCTCCGAAACACTTCGGAGGGGATTTTATTTTAAAAAAATCTAAAATATTCGTTCTCAATAACAATCTCACGATCCATAAACTTTCGCTTAAAGTCACTATAGCCTTGCCAAGCGCGCGGCTCGCCAGACTCGCGAATATTACCAAAGTTTAAATATTTAATTCCACTCTTTAAAGCGTACTGATTCCAGTAATCAATAAGCCCCGTGCCCGCCTGATACTCTTGTCCTCTTTTTGTCATATACGCCACTAGGTGAGCAGAGGTATTACCATAATCCATTACTGCTAACCCGCCCAATACCTCTCCATCTTTTTCTGTCACCCAGTACTCTATTTTAGCCGCACTCAACCTTTCCAACATGCTGGCGAAAACTTTCTTGAGCGAGTTGCTTAGTAGCGACTGACCTAAGCCTGCAACAAACTTCTCTTTTGTTACCCTTTTTATTTCAATATCTGAAGATAAAAACTTTTTTAGATCCCTTCGTGATGTTTGACTCCACGAATCTTTATAATTCTGTTTAACAATTGATACGCCGTTACCTCTTTGATGAAGCGGTGGTAAAAAATTCTTGTGCCACGGCTTCGGAGCAAAGACTCTTCTCCATGGGCTCCAAAAAATAATGCCGTGTGTAATTCCGCTATCTTTCCTTATCTGTTCTGGAGTCGGCATCATATCAGTATGCATAGCGGTAATCACACCAAATCCAGCGAAAAGTGATTGTATGAAAAAATATTCCCCTGGTTTACCAACAATCTTAAGTCCGCTCTTCTCTAAAGATTTTGCATAGGGCTCACTCTGAAAAATGTTGTAATAATGATCTGGTATTCGATTAATCAACGCTACTGAAAGTTTGTTGCCAGAGTATTTATCAGGTACCGCTTCAGGAAAAGCTTTATACCAAGCGTCAAAAATATCCTGACTTGGCTTGCTGAGCACCGTCGCGATATTGGCTAAAATCAAAGCACCCCTTGAAGCCACCGTACGCAAGTGCGAAAGAAAAGATTGATTCTTGAGGATAGGGGCTGGCTGATTACCTGAAAAAAGATCAATGAGAATTAAATCGTAATGACTTTTGCACGATTCCAAATACACTTTGGCATCGCCGATAATGTAATTTACTTTGTGCTTGCAACAACTATGGCGCTCTCGACCGATCTCTATCATTACCGGATCATAATCGAGAGCATCTATAGTAGCCTCTGGCCAAAGTTTGGCAACTACATCAATAACCCGCCCAGCACCGACACCCAAGATTAATACTCTTTGTGGCCTCACATATCTTTTGTATTTGTAAATAAACTCTCTCCACAAACTATCTACATAATCCCCACCATAAAACTCTCCGCCGGGAATTTTAACTCTCCACGCTCCGGTAAAAGATTTCGAATATTCCAGCTCTCCATTGCGTGGAGAGATATACTTTTTTTTTGAATTTAAAAACGACATACTCAGTATTCAAATATACATCATAAGTGAGTAAAACCAGTACCACGACTTACTTACAACTACGTCATAGAGATCGCCATGCTCTAAACCCTTGCCACCAAAACGCTGTTTAAAATTTGTAAACCCAACCCACTGTCTATAACCCCTGTATAAATTATCCTCCGGAGTAACAGACCCAAAATTATAGCCGTTAAGTCCAAGTCTTTTTGTTTCTTTAATCGCCTCCCACTGAGCTAAGTAAGTATATCCTACAGCTCTCTCACTATTACTCGACCCACCAAATAGCCAGTAAACGGTGGTGCCATAAACGACATAAATATTTATAAGAAGGATCTCTCCTTTGTAATATGCGACTACGAGGAATGCATTTTTATTCTTTTCGCAATTGTTAAAAATATTTAAATAATAATCTCGAGGATAGTAGGTGAATGAGTCCCGTTTACCAGTCTCCTGCAAAAGCTCATAAAACTTATCAAAGTAATGGAGAAAATTTGACCTGACTATTTCGATTTTAACCCCCAACCTCTCGGCTCGGTTAACACTGTATCTATTAACTTTTTTCATCCCAACCAAAATAGCTTTTTCGGTTTGGGTCGTGTCTAAGATCCACTCAAACTTAGGTTGGAAGATTCCGTCATACATGTATTTAGGGGCACGACTCACTAGACCCTTCTGTAGTAACACAGCATCCTGATCGGACATATAATGTGGATCAAAACGCAAAAAGATCGCGCCCTCACGCGAAGCCAGTTCTATTGCAAACTTCTTGAACCCTGGCCAGAAATCTTCTGATAATGAAAAAAATACCGGTCCATGGGGGACATACAAAAAGCTTTTGCTTAACATTATTGGATATTTGAGAATCTGAAATATAGCTAGAACTTTCCCCGATTCGCGTGCTAAAACCTTGTATCTGTAAACTTGTCTTCCTCTATCCTCATGCCACTCACCAAAAAAAGCGTTCTGGGGAAGTGGCAAATTATGGCCAGTAGCAAGTTCGTTGTAAGAACACAAATCAACTTGGTTAAACTCGAAGTCATCTATTCTCATAGAATTATTATACTCCTCAGTCAAAAAACAAAAACA
>JACQCW010000022.1 GCA_016201425.1 Candidatus Vogelbacteria bacterium
TAGATCAAGCGCTAAAGTTCGCGGTTAAGGCACACAAACATCAGGTGCGCAAAACGGAGAAGGATACTCCTTATGTCTACCATCCGATAAGTGTGGGAATGATACTCCGAGATGCTGGCTTCAACGACGACGTGGTTATCGCGGGGATATTACACGACACAATCGAAGATACTGGTACCAAAGCCGAGGCGATCGAAAAAGTTTTCGGTAAAAAAGTTCGCCAACTAGTCGAAAGTGTATCGGAAGATAAGAACTTGTCTTACGACGAGAGAAAACACAATTATCTCGAAGTGGTGCTAGCAGGAAATGACGAAACGAAGGCAATCTCGATCGCCGACGCACTGCATAATTTGCACTCACTAGAGCAAGCAATAGAAGAGAGGGGAGATAAAGTCTGGAAAAGCTTCAGCAGAGACAAAGAGCTAACCGTTGGACACTATCTGCTAAAGGTTAAGGCGATTTTGAAGAAATGGCCACATCCGATGGCAAAAGAAACGCTAAGACAGGTGATGAAGTTAAGGACGCTAGTCAGGAACTAGGTTTGCCTGCTCACGGCCGCAAGGGAAATTCGCGACCAAACTTAATTCCTGACTAGCTTGTGATTACTGAGCAGAAAAAGTAGCTTTGAGCTAAAGCCACCGAATTTATTTTGACAACCTACCTAAGGTAGGGAAGGAGACTACGGATGATCCACTTTACCGACGACTTCAAGGATATGATGGAATACGAATTTGAGCTCGAAACCGAGACCCGTTACGTGATCGAGCCAGGAAACATCGCGGATTATAACTGGGTTAATCATGTAGTCGATGTCTACGACGAGTCCGGGCGGGCGCGAATTAGGGTCAAAAATGGAGTCCCTCGTCTCTCACTCAAGGTTCCACTCTTCTCGAAGGACACGACAACCTCAAAAACCTGCATCCGCCTAGAGTACAAGCCGACCACCAAGAAGCAAGAGGAGGAGCTCCTGCTAATCCGAAAGCTGATACTGCTGGAGAAAGGCGCGCAAACCTCCGAGAAGTTCGGGGCACCTTTAGAGAACGCCGACGGAACAAAAACTTGGATTAACCGCGATTCCCTCGGCAACTGGTGGATAGAAGCCGATGAGGGAGTGCCCCTCGACCTGCCCGACACAATCAAGATCCTGGGAACTCAGAAGAGCGAGATCAAAGTCTAGTATTAGTAAAACCACTCCGTTGGAGTTACGGAGTGGTCATTTATTTTTTAGTTTAGTTTCAGAGAGCCTGACCAGTAAAGCCAGATTGGGTATTATCCTTATTTTCTAGTTTCGCAAACTCCTTAATTATACTATTTAACAAGGTTTGCCCTTCTGATATGGCCTGATAGAGCTCCTCAGGATCAAAATCCGTCTTTCCCATAATGGCTTTCACCTCTGCCCTTTTGTCAGTGGCTTGTTGTAGAAGATTATCTAGATTAGTTGTATCTTCACCAGATCTTTTTAAACTAGCAGCTCTTAATCCAAAATTTTTCAACTTCGTATCAACTTTTTTAAGTTCTAGAGTAATATTAGACAGATTTTTCAATATGACAATATCACTGAAGATATCCTGCATCGGCTCAAACACATCTTGCCTAATATTGTCCATAACATCCTGAAAATCCGTATCTGATTTTTTAACCTCCCCACTAGCAACATCTCTAGCTGACTCTACGGCTGATATAGCCTTCTCAATTTTTGATTGGATTCCACTCGTATTAATTCCGCTCTTACCCGCCTTAGCCTTCGCCTTTTCAAAAGTTGATCTCAGTTTGGCTATCTGTTTATTTATATTAGCAAGCATTTTAGGCCATTGACCCAACATACTCAGCTTACTCCCTATGTCTTGTAAATCTTGGCCATTCTCTTGAATAGTTTCCATAGCCGTTTGTACATCATCGCCCATAGTTGTTGCGCTTTTGATAGTCTTTACCGCATCATCCAGTTTTGTAATGAGCGAGGCATCATCTGCAGGAATCGATACCCCAGCCTTCTCAAGTTTCACGACCGTGTCTTTCAGGTTATTCAACCCCTTCTCCACACCGGACGCTTGCTGCTTCACCATATTCAGTTGCTGGGTGCCCATCTGTTTTTGTCTTTCCTCCTGCTGCTTACTCATTTCTGTTTGTTGACTATTAATATCGCTAGATTGGTCACCAGATGAATTACCTGAATTATCTTGTGGTTGTGTATCGCCATCACCACCAAAAAAATCTTGGCCATCTTTTGATTGCCCCACCATATTGGGCCCCTGAATCTGTGGTCCACCAAAAGAACTTCCACTCTTTCCTGGTCGGAATTGGTTGTCTTGTAGTTGCGGGCTGGCCTTACCTTTAAAACCCTGCTGTGGGCGGCGAAACCCGCCGCCCTGGAACTGTCTATCCTGTTCTTGATTTTGTGGTCCACCAAAGCCTCTTGGCGAAAACTGGTTTTCTTGTGGTTGAGAGCCTTCAATATTCTGGAAGTCTCTTTGCTGTGGACTACCAAAATTACCGTAGTTCTGGCCCATCATATTAGGGCCCTGGTCCTGCTGCCCGCCAAACTGGGGGGGCTGATCACCGCCGCCTTGCGGCTGCATCATCTGGACTTGACCCACTTGCGGTGCTTGTGACTGGAAGGGTGCTTGATCGGTAGCTGGTACTGCAGCCAAAAGTGGCGCCGTAAAGGCCATCATAACAGCCGTCACAAAATGAGAAATTGGTGTAAACATTTTTGATATTATAAATTTAGTAATAATTACTATTAACATTATATAACATGCAAAATTATTGTATAATGCAATAAGTGATTAAGTTATCAAATGGCCACAAATTTGAGTTCATGGCAGCAAGCGGCTCTTTGTGGTTTGATGGAGGAGGATGGTTTTGGGAGAGGCCACTTAAATTAATCGGACTCTTGGATCCAAAACTGTTCACTATTGTTACGAAGACACTGACACGTTTACCAAAAGAAGGAAATCTTAAAATGTATAAACCGCTTAGTGCGGTTCGTTTTTTAAATGGGGGAGTGGTGAATGCGATTGGACTTACAAACCCAGGGCTCGATTGGTGGTGTAAAGAGGTCGGGCCGAAGCTTAAATGTTCTCCGCTATCAATTATTGCCTCAATTCACTCAAACTCTCCGCGCGAAGCCGGCGAGATGGCTTGGAGACTGAATCGATATAACCTACAAGGGATTGAATTAAATCTTTCATGCCCAAATGTAAACCACAATCTTGAAACCGAGATGGAATGGATATTAGAAACAATCAGACAAGTAAAAAAGGCCAGCAACTTTCCATTGATCGTGAAGCTCTCCACCAATCAAGGGTACAAAAAAATAGCAAAGAAAATAGAGTTTTTGGTTGAAGCCATTTCAATAAATTCCGTGCCGTGGAAACATGTCTATCCCGACGATCTAAGCCCCCTCCACCACTTGGGTGGAGGGGGAATCTCAGGCAAAGCGGCCCAAGAACATAACTGGAAGATGCTCAAAGAGCTTGTTGGTCATACCAAAACCCCAATCATCGGCCCGTCAGTTTGGGAATACGAGGATATCGATAAGATACAAGCTCTGGGAGCCAAAGCCGTCAGCTTCGGTTCTGTCTTTCTGCGATATCCCTGGCGCCCGACGATGTATGTGAAGAGGTATAAAAAATCTTTGACAAAATAAAATATATAGTGTACTTTCATGGAAGTACGGTACCTTAAAAAATTTATGATTGGTCTTGACTAATGAAAGGACGTCCGAAATGATAGTAATAAGCGAAGAACTTTTAAAAGAAAAACTAGAAGGACAAAAAATACTCGATAGAATGGATGATGCTGTAGTAGAAAGACTAGGAAAAAGTTTTGGTATGCTCGGACCCATACTCACTGGACTCTGTGATGAACCAGGGCTTCCGATTTGGAATTTACTCTGGCGGGCTCCAGCTCAAGTGTTCGTTACATGGACAATGAGAGCTTTGTTTGAGAAAAGGAATGGTGAAAACAAGATTTATCTGACAGATGAAATCATCTCAGACATATATAACGAGCCAGGTTTCATTGAAACACTCAAAACCAAATCTGGAACAGAGTCAGAGCACGTAGAAGAGGGGTTGAAGACTGTAAAAGAGATTTTACTAATGTCGGATATCTTCTCAAGGCCACTGACCTATATTTTCGATATAACGAGAGTAACTTTTTACAGATAATCACCGTCGCCTAGCAAACAGCTAGGCGATTTTTTAATATCTGATATATAATGACCATCAAGATGAGAAATTTCATACAACTTATAAAATCAAGGTGGGAAGAGGAGAAGTTTGTTTGTGTCGGGCTTGATTCTGATTATGAGAAGATCCCCAATTGCCTTAAAAGAACTGTGCGAGGCTTAGCCTCGCACAGTAAAATAATTTTTAGATTTAATAGAGATATTATTGATGCTACAAAAGATCTAGTTTGCGCCTATAAACCCAACAGCGCATTTTACGAGGCATATGGAGATGAGGGAATAAAAGCGCTCAAAAAAACATGTGATTATATATTGAAAACCGCGCCAACTGTTCCTATAATTCTTGATGCAAAGAGGGGAGATATCGGTAGGACGAACGAGATGTATGCGAAGTTTGCTTTTGACTGGCTCAGGGCTGATGCAATAACTGTAAACCCGTACTTGGGAGGAAAATCTCTATCAAATTTCCTAAATAGAAAAGATAGGGGAATAATAATTCTCTGCAAAACTTCAAACGAGGGCTCAAATGAATTTCAAAAGAATCTGTATAAAAAGGTGGCGAAGAATGTAGTAGAAAAATGGAACAAAAATAGTAACTGTTTACTTGTTGCCGGAGCTACATATCCAAGAGAACTAAAAGAAATTAGAAAAATAGTTGGTGATCTACCCCTTCTCATCCCCGGCATCGGTAAACAAGGTGGGGATCTTGAAGCCGTGATAAAAAATGGCCAAGACTCAAAAGGGCAAGGGATGATAATAAACTCCTCCTCTGGAATCATCTTTGCATCAAGTGGAAAAGATTTTGCCGAAGCAGCGAGAAACGAAACATTGAAATTGCACGAGGCGATTTCAAAACTAATTTGAAAATAAAAAATCCCGCTTCGAGTGAAGCGGGCTAAAATTCTACAGATAGGTGGTCTTGTACTCGCAGTTGAACTGTTGGAGACCTCGGCCGACCTCTTCCATACGGTCAACAGGGCCAATGTATCCGGCGTAGAAGAGTGACTTCTTGAAGCCGTTCTGCTTAAACCAGTTCTCGAGTTCATCGCTGCAGGGGTAGTAGTAGTTCTGCATCTGTTCATTTCTATCAACAATGTTCACATGCAAAATCAGATTCTTCCCCCACGCTTGCCAAACTTGTCGACGGAAAACGATCGCGAAGAAGATGGCCGGGCCGAAGAAATAGATAGCGGCAAAGGCGAGTGACATTACGCCGTACCACACCATCGGCAACTGGAGAACAATCAACGAAACAGCGATCGCAACAAACAGATCGAATTCAGACATTCTATATCTCCTTTTTTCGTCTTGCACGTTTTATGTGGTGAATTGTGTGAACAGTTACTACTTTCTTTCCTGTTTCACGTAATCAAGTTCTGACTCGACCTCACTGAGCTTCGTGAGTGCAGCGATGAGAGTCTTCAGATTTGGGTAATAGTGATAGCCGTAGTTGTCGGTGTCCTCCGATCCAAAATACAAATGACGAATTCCGTCAAAATAGGCCTCGCCATGAAACAGTATCTCGTAATAATCCTCTTCATCAGTGTAAGTGACAAGACTTATAGCTTTAAACTGAAAACTCTGCTCGTCTCGCTTCAAAAAAATGTAGCAAGCACCAACCTTAAACTCTCCCACGACAACATGTTTCTCAAAGCTATCATCAATGCCAAGTTCAGCCAAAGTTTTTTCGTTACCAACTTCGTCCGTTTCTTTCATCTCAATCCTCCATAAACAGTAAATCCAACGGGTGGCCAAGAATCTGTTTGAGCCGCTATCTCTAAGTACTCGAGCATTTCAATCCGGTCAACAAAGAAGACGTACGCCTTCGTTTCCAAATTAATAACCCTAGCTTGACCAACACCGAAATTATTCAACGCCTCTTTAATCGCTGCTCCCACGGATGGAAACTCGGCGTCATGCATCGATTGGTCCTCACGTGCCAGAGAACAATAAGAACCAGTTTCGAGTTTGTATATTTCAGTTACCATAATCATCTCCCTGCATCTCGGGTCTCGGAATGATCTGTAAAGTTAATCCGTTCTATATGTTTCATCGTTTCAACGATCACTTGTTTCACACGCAGATTACCATACTGCACGAGTTCAGTCAAGGTGTTTATAACTGCCACTTGTACTCCTCCGTGTGAGTGATAAAATTTAGGCGTGAAGTTTAGAGAAACAGATCAAAAAAATATTCTCGTGTGAAACCGCCGTTGGCGGATTTTTTTTAATAGCGAAAGTGATTTGGTTCTTAGAAGACCCTTTCGGAGCCGAGCCAGCATGGTTCTCGATTAACAGATCGAAATGGCGAGGCGAGAAGAGCAGAGTCGATGCCTAGAGGGGCGAGCTAATGCGAGGTCTGAGAAGGACTAAATCGCTGAAGCTAAACAAAATAAATGACCACTAAAACAATCTATCTAGCACAAACACTTCTGGAAATCGGGGCAATTAAATTTGGTGCCTTTAAACTTAAGGCCCACGAGACCGATCCAAAACTACCACTCTCACCGATCTACATCGATCTTCGCATCATTCGCTCACACCCCGACGTTTTGCGCTTCGCAGTCCAGTGTATGATCGAAAAGATAAAACAGGAAAAATTGAGATACGATTTGATTGCAGATCTCCCGACTGCCGGTACACCAATTGCAACCCTTGTCATGGATAGAACTAACATTCCAATGGTCACACCCAAAAAAGAGATTAAGACCCACGGAATTGCGGCAAAAGTTGAAGGCGTATATAAAGCTGGTAGCCGAGTTCTTATGATAGATGATCTTGCCACCAAAGCAGACACAAAAATTGAAGCCGCAAAAACTCTGCGCGAGGCAGGATTAAATGTTACCGATGCAGTTGTAATCATTGACCGCAAACAAGGAGCGGGAAGATACCTGGCTCCTCACGGCATACGAATGCACTCAATTCTTAATCTACCTGAAATGCTTTCTTATTATCAAACCAGCAAACTGATTCCATCCGAGAAGTTTCGCGAGGTACAACGATATTTGTCTTTGAATTTATTATCATTATTAATTTTAGCTCCCCACGTTTGGGGAATTTTTTTTAGAAGTTAATTTTATGCACAAAACAAAATACAAAGCTCCATTCCATGTTTCACTCAAGAACAAGAGGCATTGGCACGACAACACAAAGTTAGTAGACGAAATCTTTAGGATAGGTAGAGGCTACCTCGAAAATCAAGGATTCACTGAAGTTGTAACTCCGCACATTGTTCGTGCCTCAGGAGCCTGCGAAAATATCGACACACTATTTGAAGTCAGCGTAGATAAACAACATAACTGGTTCGACGGCAGGCGTGGATATTTGGCACAAACAGGCCAACTCTATCTAGAAAGTTTAGTACCCGAACTCGGCAAGGTCTATTGCAGCGGGCCAAGCTTCAGAGCAGAGCCAGAGTCTGATCACCGACACTTAGCAGAGTTCCATATGATCGAGATTGAGTTTGCCGGGACATTCGACAAACTGCTCAACTACATCGAGGGATTCCTCTCTAACATCGCGCACTCGATTTCTGACTATCCGGAACCTGGGGTCTTGGGACTTACAGAAGATGACGTCGAGCGACTTAAATCTTATCCACGCAAATTCGACCGTATCACCTATGATGAAGCCATCGATGAACTTGCAGAACTAGACGAGGATATAAACTGGGGAGATGACATTTCAAGCAAACGCGAACGAATGCTTGTAGAGAACCACAGCAACAATCCAATACTCATAACTAGATATCCGGACCCAATGCACAATCATGGCAAAGAGATTGAGGTTGAGAAGTTCTTTAACATGCTACCTGATAAACAAAATAAGGGAAGAGTACTTTCATCAGATTGCATCCTACCTTTCGCAGGCGAAGCGGTTGGCTCAGCTGCACGAGTGCACAAGGCAGATGAACTGGAGAGAAGACTTCTAAACTCGCGAATGTACAAGAGACTTCAAAACAAAGGAGGAGATATCGACGACTTCAACTGGTATCTATCAAGAATCAAGAACGACGGAAGCGTTCCCCACGCAGGTTGTGGCTTTGGTATGGCCAGAATTATCCAGTGGATCAAAGGATCACCATCCGTTTTGCACGGAGTTACGTTTCCCTTAAACAGAATGAACTTGATTTGACACAAATCACAACACCTGCTAGTATTCGCTGTAGACAAATATAGCACATTGACTTGCGTCAAGGAGGTTACTGGTCGAAACAAAAAACCATTTTCGCCTTTAAAGCCCGTTTAACTTTACACAACCCACAACAAAGGAGAACGTAATGACTCGCAAGATCTACACTTCCACTTTGAATCGCACTGTCAAGAACCGCAACGGTAAAGAGAAGCAAGTGACCGATGAGGTCACAGCTGTGGCCTTCACCAAGGGTCAAAAGCTTTTTGTCTGTGGAATCCTCGGATCCACTGCAGAAGATTTGGCCACCATCAAAGAGCTGTCAGATGACCACCTCCTAGTTATTTTCAATCAAGATGTATTAGCTACGGTCGAGGGATTGTCCGACAATCTTCTGACCTGCCGACATCTGCTCTTCGTTAGACCCAATCGACCGTACGTAAAGAAAACAGAGGCGGAGAAGGTCGCTGATCTAGAAAGGACGGACCAGAACACGCGCAAGCCGCCCGCCTTCCATCATCACGTCACTCTTTTTGGACGGCTACTGGCTGCATGTCTGCAGGGCGGCCGCAAACCCATCTCCGTCCCCGGTGGTTTGAAGTTCGCTTTGGCCTTCCGCAATGACGAGAAGGGAGAGGGCGGTGAAATGATCATTGCCGCACCAAGAAAGGGCACTGAAGTTAATGAGGAGAGCGCAGGCGAAGTCTGCATCGGATTCATCGTTGCCAATTCGGAGCGTGAGGCTCTCTTGGCCAAGCTCCCGAAGCGCGAATCGGTGAAACAAAACGAGAAGCAGGCAACTTTCAACGCCGATGGATTCGCCTTCAAGCTCCCAATCCAGGCCAAGCCTTGATATTTCAATAACAAAGAACGGATATCTTATACCCCATCAGTTACGACTGGTGGGGATTTTTAGTATTCTTTTTCATTTCCTAGACAAATATATCAACTAGTGGTATAAAGCGTATGGAAAATTTATAGAATGATTACTGAAATCAACACTGTTTTAAATGAAAGGAAAGTTGTTAAATGGAGATCTTTGACACAATTGCACCGATAGACAACCGGTATTTCGATCCTACGTGTACGGAATATTTGAGCGACGCTGCATTCCTAAAGTATAAGATCAAGGTCGAATTGGCCTTGGTTAAAACGCTATGTAAACGAGGAATATGCACAAAGGCCATTTATGAAGAAGTTGAAAAGGCCTGCAAGCAAATAACGACAGCTGAAGTCGCGATCGAAGAGGAGCGAATCGGCCACGACGTGCGTGCCATGGTCAATTGTACCAAGGCTAAAGTTAGCGACAAAGCCAAGCCGTATATTCATATGTTCGCGACTTCATACGATATTGTGAACACGGCCAACGCACTTCGATTCAAAGAAATCTGTAACAAAGTTGTGATTCCCGAGCTTATTAAGCTTGAATCAACACTGATCGATATTGTGACAAAATCTGTCTCAACTGCACAGATCGGTAGAACCCATGGCCAGCATGCAGTGCCGATTACATTCGGTTTCGCCATTGCACAGTACGTGGATCGACTCGGCGAACTCTTGGAACTAATGATTTGTCTCACGAATTTGCCCGGCAAGTTTTCCGGAGCCTGTGGTGCTTACAACGCACTCTCACTTGTGATGGATGATCCGGAACAATTTGAGACTGATGTGCTCATTGAGCTCGGACTTCACCCCGCAAGAATTTCTACCCAAATTGTTCCACCCGAAGAGACCATTAAACTGTTCTCACATCTCCGGCTCATGAGCGGTGTAATGGCTAATCTTGCCGATGATATGGGTGGTCTTCAGCGAACAGAGATCGCGGAAGTAAGCGAGGTGTTTAGAATCAACCAAGTTGGTTCGTCAACAATGCCACAGAAGAGAAACCCGATTAATTTCGAGAAGGTGAAAAGTTTGTGGAAGATTATCTTCAGCAGGATCGATACTATCTATCTTGATCAGATCTCTGAGCATCAGCGTGATTTAACGAACTCCGCATCTAGCCGGACATATGGCGAGATTCTTGGATCGCCAAAGAGAAGGCTGAGAGAGTGGCCAAATATTGGCGCGATGCTCTGGCACTTTTCACAACTTACGATCTCGCGCCCGCAAAAGACGCAACGGACTAGCAGCCCATCCCTCGATTGATTTCGGGGGATTTTTAATGCAAATCTACGAAATGTTACGAGAACTAAATTTTTGGAAGCGCCTCGCCTTACAGGCGCAGTATACCTTTCACATCTTTTCGAAGATGCTCAAGGTCTTGCTGTTAGGTCCCTAAGCCTAACCTCACCCACCTACAATTCTAAAAATTTATTCTCTGCACATTTCTTTGGCTAGTTCGATCCTCACACATTATCATCCTATGTCACTCTTTATATTTTTACCCAAAGAACAGAGTGTAAAGGCGGAATTAGTTCGGATTTGCAATGGTCTGGCCTTGTCTGCCGACAGGCAGATGAGGAGAATAGACCCGCCCACTTCGACGCAGCTGCGTCTGCAGCGAGTCGGGCGGGGGACCTTGTAAATTCGAAGCTAATGAAGCCCTCACTTATAGAATTTTGACTCAAAAAAATCTGAAGTACTGCTTATCTATTACTATCTCCTTATCCATAAATTTTCGCTTAAAATCGCTATAGCCCTGCCAAGCACGTGGCTCACCGGACTCGCGAATATGGCCAAAGTTTAAATATTTAATCTTGTTCCTTAACGCATACTCATTCCAATGGTCTATAAGTCCAGTACCAGCCTGGTACTCCTGACCCCTTTTTGTCATATATGCTATCAAATGGGCTGAAGTATTTCCATAATCCATCACAGCAAGACCACCTAAAACTTCGCCATCTTTCTCTGTCATCCAGTACTCTATTTTAGCGGCAGCGAGTCTACCTAACATTCTCGCAAATATCTTTTTCAAAGAGCTGCTAAGTAGCGATTGGTTCAAACCAGAAATAAACTTTTCTTTTGAGACTGTTTTAATCTGAATATTCGAAGACAAAAACTTTTTCAAGTCACGCCGAGACGTTTGACTCCACCTGTCTTTATAATTTTCACGAACAACTGAAACACCATTGCCTTTTTGGTGAAGTGGTGGAAGGATATTTCTATGCCATGGTGGTGGCGCGAACATTTTTTTCCATAGGCTCCAAAGCATTACTCCATGCTTGATACCTGTTTCGTGTCGAATTTGTTCTGGATCTGGCATTATATCCGTATGCATGGCTGTAACAATTCCTAGTCCGGCGAACAATGGCTTGATAAAAAAATATTCTCCCGGCTTTCCTATTACGGTCAATCCATTCTTCTCAAGTGATTTTGCGTACGGTGTACTTTGAAAGATATTGTAATAATCATCGGGAATTTTATCAATCTTTGCCCGAAGCAACTTATTTCCCTTATACCTAACCCACCCTGACTCTGGAAATATTTTAAACCACTTTTTATAGATTTCTTCATTGTCCCCACCAAATTTAGTCGCCACATTTGCAATAATTATTGCATCCGTCCTTAACACTCTTCTGAGTCTATTCAAAAACTTTTCATCCTTTAAAATGTTCGATGGTCTATTGCCTGAAAAAAGATCAACAATAACTAAGTCGTATCTTTGAGTCGAAGATTTTAAAAAACCTTCAGCATCTGAAATTATAAAATCGATATTGGTGGCTTCGAAGCTTTTGTAGATTACTTTGCCCACATAAACTATTGTCTGGTCGTAATCTAGAGCATCTATCTTTGTATTAGGCCAAAATCTTAAGGCACCATCTATTGCACAGCCGGCACCGGACCCGAGAATTAAAATTCTTTTGAACTGTTCTTTTTTCTCATAACTTAGAACTGTCCTCCACATATCCTCAAGATAACTGCCACTATAATATTCACCCTCCGGTATTTTTAAAAACCATTCGCCATGCCAATACTTCACGTACACGAGCTCACCATTTTGTTCAGATTGAAATATCTGTTTTTTATAAAATATGGACATGAGAAAATAGTATCACAAAAAACCGGCGAAGATCTATGATCTCCACCGGCCTTAAGTAAAATAAGAGTTCTATATATTCCTGACCTAATCCCGATCCTCAGTCTCAACGTTATAATGCATCTCGTTAGCAATATACTTGAAAACTCTTATGCGATTTTCTTCCTCTTTTGCTTTTTTGACCTCCGGATCAGTAATATCCTTTAGCCCTTTCGTTTGAATCTCGTCAATCTTTGCACTCACACGCTCGGCTCGCTTCATAGCCTCATCTATATTATTTAGGTAATTTCCAAATACTTTTCTCAACTTAGACTCCTTTGCTTCCGAGAGTTGATGGGTCTTATTCTTTAAAAGAAACACAATCTTCTCAAAACGTAGGGCCTGCCAAGTTATGAAACCAACTTGACTCTTAAGCCAGCCCTTCATACTGTCAATCGTGACCTGCCTCTCTAGATCCATTCCTTTGTCATTAGATAAGCCCTTTAGATTTTTCTCAATATTTGGAAATACTTCCCAAAATTCAGAGTCTCCCTCCTCAGCAAATTGCTCAGATGTGGCAATACCACTTCCACCAAGATCAGCCATCGCCATAATTAAAACCTCTTCGGGCACTGGGTCACCATTCTCGAGCATTTTTTCTAAATGTGGCTGAAAGAAACGAGGCCCCTTAGTAATAGCTTTTTTCTTTAGCTCCTCAATTTTCTTAGTCCTCTCATCTGCACCTATTGTCTCATTTTTCTCCAGCGATTCTATTTGCTTGCGATTACTCAAATCATATATTTTTTTAGCAAGAGCTGGATTCTGCTTTAATAACTCAGTATTTGATGGCACATCATCTGTCTTAGCCTCAAAACTAGCTCCTTGGTAATCTGGGCCGCCATCAAAGCCAGGATAGGTAACATCAACAGCAAGTATGGCATTCTGAACATCTCCTCTTGTCACCACTTTTCCTCCTTCCTTTTTTTCAAAATCTGTAAATATCTCACCTCTACCTCGTTTATTCATGTCACGCATCTGTTTGGACAGATCTTCAGCACTTTTAGCTTCATTACCTTGAGCACCAGCAGAAAAGTCTCCCTCCCTAGCCCCTCGCTTACGAGCAGCCATTACAACCATTATTTTTGCATTTTCCTTACGTGCATTAAGCCTAGATTCCTCATCCAAAGCGCCATCCTTAGTGGCGTCGTAAGGTTTATATTCCGGAGGCGGGGTAACTTCAATTACAGTATCGTGCCAACTAATAGCAGCTCTTGCTAATCGAAGTTTATCTCTAGGTACACCCATGGCGTCTGCCATCATGGGAGCCCTTATATAAAGGGTAGTCAGATGGCTAGTGGTATGATACTTCTTTCCTCTTTCTTCTACCTCATCAAATTCTTTTGCACCTAGATTCTTTTTAATATTGTCGTCTGAAAGATCTGGATATTGTCGCCTAAGTTCTTCCTTATTGTTTTCGACAAGCTCGTCAAATGCCTTTGCACCCAAAACCTCTTTAATATTATCGTCTGTAAGGCCCTTAAATTTTTTCCTCAATCCCTCCACACCATTATGATTCTCTTCCATCTTTTGATATCCGGATTTTATAATTTCTATAACCGATTTTTCATAATCCTCCTGCTGCTCTTTTGTACGGATAGTCTCTGACGACTTACTCCACTCCGGAATAGTCTTCAATAAAGTCTGGTTATCTTGTGCTGAGAGAATTTTATTTGGATCCATTTCTTTTTTTATAATATATTAAAATTTATATGTCAATAGTATATCAGACAAGTCAGAAAAGTCAAGGACATTGTGGGTACAAAAATCCCCACCATTTAAGATGGGGTATCGAAACTACTTCGTGGCCTCTATAGTCAAATCTCTATAATTAGAATCGTATCGCTCCGCCATCATATCAATGAGAAGCCACTTAAGTTCAAGCAGACTCTCAACTGATTTGTTAAAGCGTTGTCTACCAAAACCCTTCATGCTTCCATGGTTTACCCTATAAAGGGTGCTGCTATTGTCCAGCCATTGGTCGATAAGCCTACTCACTCCAAACATAAGAGAGGCTATTTCGCGCGACTTACGCAAATCGTACCATCGCGGCTCACACAGAAGATTGCGAGCAAAAACCCTGCCAACGCCGTCCGATCTAGACTTTCCTCGTTTGTCCGGAGGAAAGAACATCTTGATCTTCTCGAAAATCTTCTGAGCATCAGAGGAAAGTTCCTTACAATTAATCTCCCGCATCAACTGTTTCCTTTCTGGTTCACAACTTCATCAATACAACTCTTCAAGATTCCAAGACCCTTCTTGAGATCATCCAGACGAATATTAACCGGGGGCATCAAGCGAATTGCCCGCTCGCCAGCCGGGATCGCCAATAGCCCCCGGTGCAGTGCCAGATCGCAAATCGCATCACGGATAGCAATAGTTGGGAAAACAATGCGCCCCATCAAACCAAGGCCTTCAGGGGCGAACTCACTCAGGACCTTGATTCTCTCTGCCAACTCACTCTGATCAAGCGCTTCAAGCTTCTCAATATTCTCAAGTGCCATGACTGATGGCCAAGGACTTCCACCAAAAGTGTTAGAGTGTTGCCCTGCTTCCGTAAAGTCGAACTCGGCTCGGCAAATAGTTGCACCAACAGCCGCCTGACCTCCGCCAAGTGCCTTCGACAAACAAAGGATGTCTGGATGAAAGTCGAAATGATTACTAGCGAACATCTTCCCAGTCCGCATCATACCACTCTGCACTTCATCGACGATCAAATAAACGTCATGCTCGCGACATTTTTGTTCGAGTAAGAGCAGACAGGATTTATCAATCACTCTAATTCCACCTTCGCCCTGAACCAGCTCAACAAAGAAAGAGCTTATTCGGTTCCAGTCAATATGACTGACCACCTTTCGAAAATTAAACCTCGTCCCTTGATTTTCCAAATCAACAGTATAATCCATTTCCGGAAAGGGGATGTGACAGACGTTGATAGCGCGATTCTTGATTTTACCGTCTTCAGACATGTCACCACGATCAGCGAAGAAAGCTTCGGTATGCTTCTTCTTAGAGCAGTTCAGAGACAGCGCACCCTGCGTCCGTCCATGGAAAGCTCTTCCAAAAGCGCCAAAGACATTCTTCTTTAGCAGTCTCTTTTGTTCAGACTTACTCGTGGCCGCCATCGCCTCGCGATAACGCCTAGCCTGACACATCTTAATGGCAGCCTCGACAGCCTCCGCCCCAGAATTCGAGAGGAAGACTTTCGACGGCTGCGGCACGGGCGAAATCTTGCAGAGCTTTTGCTTCAATAGAACGGCGGCACGATTATGCCACTCGTTGCCAGGCAACATCTTGAGTTGCCCCTCATACCCAAGTGGATTAACACCAATACCGCAACAAAAGTCGATCAGTGAAGCGTCCTCACCACTTTCGGACAGCGTGCCAAACAGGTGACAACCGCTTCCAAAAGAGGGAACCAAGTCGCTATCAATAGTTGTTTTGGTCGAGACCTTTTGACCAAGTTCGTAAATTTCCTTCGCAGTCATATTATTACAATTAGACATACAAACCTCCTCGCCCCGAAGAAAATCAAAGGGCTTTTACCGACAATTCTTATAGATCGCTTCCCTGGCGAGTTTGGCCAGATGGATTGCATCGTCCTCAGCGCAATGTTTTACAGCTCGATCATCTTTGATACCAAAACTCTTCTTCCTGGCAATTACCCTCCTGAGAACTCCTGCCCAGCGCGACTTGATATTCTCGCCGCTGTGACACAAAGCATGTTTTCGATCACCAATAAACAGATCGAAGTAATTCTTGATTAGAGGTCCATCGAAAAATTGAGTGTCACACCCAACTACGAGGAACGTAGCATCTTGTTCATTGTTGAACTGTTGCAGCCATTTCTCAAAAGTGATAGTAGCCTCGTAAACAGGTGTTCCAGATTTTTCAAGCTCCTCCAGAACTTTTGCAGGATCAAACAGTGGGCTCCAGGTATTGTACTCAGGAATGCCCTTGAACTTCTCCAAACACCTTAGGCCCCGACATCCAACTTGCATTGCCTTCCAATCAAACTCACGGCCACTACTAGACAAGATTTTACTATTCTCCCCACCAGTCAAACGTATATCTAGAGGCTTGATCTCATCGTAATACAGAAATCCTTTTGCCCTGAGCTCATCCTTCGAAATCTCCTCCTCAGTGACAACGCATGCTGCCCAAGATAGAAGACTGTGACGATGCATATTTCCGCCTGATGCTTCAACATCAACCATTACAAATACCGGCTTATGCCTAACTCTCTTAATTTCGTCCATGATTTCCTCTCTCTTTTGTTGTAAAAGTGCAACTAATCAATAGTAAACTACCATAAGTAGCCAGTTTGTACAGGGAGACTTCATTAGCTTCGAATTTACAAGGTCCCCCGCCCGACTCGCTGCAGACGCAGCTGCGTCGAAGCGGGCGGGTCTGTTCTCCTCATCTGCCCGCCAGCAGACGAGGCCAGACCATTGCAAATCCCAACTAATTTAGCCCTAACAAAAAGCCCCCGCTTCGGCCTAAGCCAAAACGGGGGGTACTGCAATTTTACGCGAGAATTATTCCAACTCCTCCACCATCCAGGTGAAGGTCATGGGCACCTTCTTTACCCCGGTGTAGACAGAAACAACCAGCGCGCCCCTCTTGTGACCCTTCCAGTCTTCAGAAAGGAAGAAGCCGCAGGCACCGATATCGGGATCGATATCAGCCGCCATCAACTCGTAGTCCCAATAGAAGCGGAGAGGATTTTCTCCGAGTTCCTCTGCCATCGGACTCTCGGAGTTGCACATTATCAGTGGTCCCTTGTACTGCACCGCGTGCGGCGGCTCATCACCAGAACCAACCAGCGCCACGTAAGTCTTCCACTTTCGAGTCTTATAGTTCATCTCTCGAGCTTCCATCGGGGTTCTCCTTTATCGCTGAGTTAATCAGCCGTTATGATTAGATATTGTGGCCCTTGTTTGCCAACCAAATATCCAGAAGCATCTTGGTTCTACCACCGTGACGCTTGTTGATACCCTTTTTTGACT
>JACQCW010000100.1 GCA_016201425.1 Candidatus Vogelbacteria bacterium
CAAGATCATGCTGGGAACAACTCCTATTACTAACCCACAATCAGGTGGTGGTCTCGTTGGTGTAGGTGGAGCTCCTGCTGATTGGGCCACTGACGCCAACAGACAGAATTTACAGTTGCTGACTCATGGGGCGGTGGGGGCAGAGAAATATTGTGATGAGACTGGCAACAACTGTTTGGGGGTGGGTGAGGTTGGTGAGAATTATTGGTCGACAGCCGTGAACGGCGATATTTATAACAATAATTCCTATGGTTACCAGAAAAATGTTTCAAGAGGTCCGCTTTGGACTGGTCCAGCCAGATCAGTTTATCAATTTAATGGGCAGACTTCTCTGTTAGATGCAAACGGAGAAACTTGGTCGAGTTACAATAACTCGTATTGGAACAGGACAATCCCAGCTCCAAATATACAGAATCCAACCTTTAGTTCTAATGGTGACACTTGGTTAAGTGATGATCAAACATATTGGCACACACACACCCCAGGTTCGAATGTGCCATATTCAACATTTCCTACTGATTGCACATTTAAGGCTACAGCCGTAAATGGCAATGATATATGGATTTTTGGCGCTGTTGACCACGGTTATTCATACCCTTGTGGACATCGTTGGCAATACGTAAACACAGGCGGCCCAGTTCTATGGGAAGCCCCATGGGTGTTTGATAATTTCCCAGGAAGCACGACTTGGAAATCGAGTGATGGAGGACAGAGCTGGCTTCCACAGGTCAGTCTCGATCAAGGTATTTATGATATCTCTGGAAGGTTCTTGGTTACTAATGGAAAATTCTATTCATATTACTTTTCTGTTTACGATGGTATGCACTTTATGTCTCTGAAATATTTAGATTTGAATAATCCTAGTGGTGGTTGGTCTAATACTGGTTCAACCCGATTAGATTCGGGTTTTATACCGGTCGAGTTTAATGTGCCAAATAATAGGGTGGAATATAATCAATCCGGTTATTATTGGTTTCCGGGAGGAAGTCGAAGACAGTGGGTTGATGCACATTACGGTCCCCCTGCTTACGATTATGATTATGTTAATGATCTTGAAAGTGTTGACTATATTTATTGTACAGTAACACTGAAAGGAGTCTATGGGAATTATTATAATGGCATTCCTTATGGTGCTTGCCTTACAACTATTTATGGCGGATCAGGCTGGGTGTATCCGGTTTATAATGCAAGTCAAAATCCAGCGTTTAGTTCTGCCAGCCCAGCATCACCCACGATTTGGCTTATTAAAAACCTAGGTGGTGGGGTTTTGGCTATAGACGGTCAAAATAGTAGTGGTGCGGGCTGGTTTGGAGGGGCGTACAATGATGTTTCTGGGGGGTTTGGTTCCAACGGTCGTGCAACGATAGCAACTTCGGCTGGAGTGACTATAAACGTTCCAGGTGGTCAGACAGACCTATGGGTCAATAATGGAAGATTATGGATGTCCGTATATACAGGTGATGGAATAATGCATCTTTATTCAACCAATACCTTGAGGAATTTTGACACTCCAGACGGAGCGATAGCAGGTGGCTGGAAGGTTGAAAACGAGTTTAAAATTACACAGATGATAGAAGATCCAGCCGCGGCTTACCCTGGTACTACTTATAAGCATGCTTATTCGTCTGACGGTAAACTTACTTTTATTGGTACCGATCCTAATCAGATAATAAATGCGACTGATCCAACCAAGGTTACACAAGGGTATGTGGGAGTGGGTACTGCAAGTCCAAGAGCACAATTAGATGTTGCCGGTGAGTTGTGGCCATTCCAAATGTGTTTGAAGCATACTGATGGGTCTTGGGAATGTGCGCAGAGTTGGCAAGATGTGAGAAGTATTATTACATCCACTCCTAAGTGGCCACCAGAACCCGGACCGTAGTTTATTCACTAAGCGAGTTAGCCTTAAGATATTGACTAAGGTATAATTACATCATGAATAGAATTTTTATATCTGTGATACTGGCCGTAACGATTCCGTATTTCGTTATTGCTGCGTGGCAGGCGCCGATGGCCGCACCGACTGACGGGAACACTCTTGAGCCAATAAATGTGGGTGGGACAGAGCAAACGAAGAGTGGTGGGTTGCAGATTGGTGGGAATTTTAGAGTAAATGGAGTGACAAAGATAGTTAGTAAATTGGGCATTGGTAGTTTCTTTAGTCTGGCTGGAGGAGGTCATAATCCTCAGGAGGCCGTTGATGTTGATGGCAGTGTTAGAGCTAATGATTTTTGTTTGCGAGATCCATTAACTGGAGACACATTAACAAACGGATGTATGTTGGGATCATTTGGTACACCACCAAAGTGTGATCCAGGACCGAAAGGTGATACTGGTCCAGTTGGTCCAACGGGTCCAGCCGGACCTGCAGGCCCAGTAGGCCCGGCAGGGCCACAAGGACAAACAGGGCCACAAGGACTAGTCGGTCCACAAGGCTTACAGGGCCCTGCTGGTCCACAGGGTCCGGCTGGACAATGTGTTCCTTCGTCCACATCTTTGCCTGGAGTGACATCCCTCTCAGCTGGAACAGGAATAACTATGTCTCCAAATCCAATCATCAATACCGGCACAATTTCTGCTGCCTCGAGATCAATCCAATGCAGTGGTAATGAAGCGATCACGGCTATTAGTGCTGATGGAATAGCAAGTTGTGCACCTATACCGGTGAGTACTGGTAGCGGATCAGGTGCAATTTCGTCGCTTACTTCCAATGGCTCAATTTTGATCTCTGGTGTCGGAGCTAGTAGAGATATACGTGTTAATCCTGACCAATTTCAAAGGAGGATAACTGGTACATGTCCTGATGGTGGTATAAATGCGATTGGATCTGACGGTTCAGTAACCTGTACACCAGTACCTGTTGCCTGTACAATTTCGGGAAGATATATTACCTGTGGCACGACTAGCATTAGAGTTCCATGAGCGGATCAAAAATTACCCCAGCTTTTTTATTTATTGCCGGATTGTTAGGTTTATTTTTAATTTTGCCCAGCACTTTTTTTGCTTGGAGTAATCCTTCTGCGGCACCCCCACTAAATCCTGTTTCACCCCCGCTTAATATTGGTCCACTTATGCAAAACAAGAGTGGCTCTCTAGATTTGCTGCTCAACTTTTTCGATCTGGGTAACCGGGGCATACTAGGGGATAAAGTTGGGGTTGGTGGTTATTTTGATACACATAATGCTGGGATGGCACTTGATGTTGATGGTACGGCCAGGGCAAATTTATTCTGCTTTCGTGATCCAAAAACAGGTGATGAGCTCGGATGTTTGGCATTCTCAGGTGTAAATGGAGGACACACATATATAGGTCCCAAAGGCCCGACCGGTGACCAAGGTCCAGTAGGTCCGTTAGGGCCTGCCTCAACTCAGGCTGGACCAACGGGACTTCAGGGACCAGTTGGCCTGGCCGGCCTTACCGGTTTAGTTGGTCCATTGGGTTTAGTTGGTCCAATTGGTCCTGCGGGTGTTAATACAATCGATAGTACTTCGTACGTTCAAACAATTGCAAAGGGAGCTAATGTACTTTTTTATGACAGGAATGGTAACTCAGTTTCTTTTTTTGGTATTGGCGGGGCGACTCGGGGACGAATAAGTCGTGATTTCACGGCTGATCCTTGTACTCTGGCAGGTGAATATGTTAGATCAATAGATCCAAACGGTGTTACAACTTGTGTTTCAAGCAAGCCACCCGCCGGTACGCCGACAACTATTACTTCGATAAAGGTAACTGACAGTCCGCCATCGATCCGTGGCCAGATCAGGTTTGGTGGAACAGAATACTTATGGGTGGAAGGGGCGACTGTTCAAGCCTCGACTACCAAAACTTGCAGCAACAATCAGATGTTATCTACGATAGATGCATCCGGGAGTACCGGTGCATGTACAAGTTATTGTGAGATTTTGGACAGAACTTTTATCTGTCATGATGCGGCAGGAAACATAAACTCGATCGATATTCCTAGTTCTTAATTAGTCTCTGCAATTTCCTTTTTAATTTTTTCTACTGCGCTGTTTTTGTGAATCATTTTCTCTTGTATTTTTATTTCTTCCAAAATTTTTTGTACGTTTTCAAGCTCTTCGGATTCCTCTCTATTTACAGAGTTTATGGCGTCAATATACGCCTCTAATAGATGGGTATAGATATGGCCGGAGTCTTCGTTTCTATAGTGTTTATTGATAAACCCGTTCTTAAAAAGTTCAAAGGCATCTTTTAATTTGCCGGAGTCGATTAATCTTTGTAATTTGTCTTTCATTTATTTGTAGTTTAAGAGAATGCCTTGTCTATACTATCTCTCGTCTTTTCTACCCACGGTTTTTCAGAGTTAACCTTTACTTCGAGTTCTTGTTCAACTTTTACTAACTCTAATTTAGCAAGCAGCATTCTAAGTAGAATGATTTTGTTTTTTTCTAGTTTTCCTGTGGTTATCAGTTTCTGCAATTCTTTTACAAAGAATGCTTTAGTTGTGTCACTGCCCAAGATAAAAGGCGCCAGTTCCTCTTCCAATTTAGCTAGTGGATTATCATGAGATTCTATGGCGATTTTTTCTATAGCCTTGCCTAAGTCAATTTTTGCCCTTGCTTCGATAACTTTATTTGCCCATTGGTCTATTTTGGCAAGGTTTAATCCTTTGGTGTAGTCGAGTGTTCCTTCCGTTTGCGAGTTTATTACTTTATCGACCTCAGACCTTACCTCGAGTATCTTCTCAATCGGAGCTTTTCCTTTGTCACTATCTTTCAACAATTTTTCAAACCGGTCTTTAATTTTTTGTCTAGTGGCTTCCATAGCAAGAGATGTTGGAATAAGATGTTCATCAAAAACTTCATCACGTAGGGAGTTTAATTCCGCCTCTAGTTCTTTTTGCCCTCTTTTTGCTTCGGCGATCTGTGCAAGTTTTTGCCTTACTATTGCCAGTGACTCCTTAGCGGTGGTTGGAGTAATTTCTAATTTGTTTTTTAATTGTCTCTCATCCTCTAGCCATTGGTTGGATGTGAACTTGAAACTTATAGGTGTTTTAAGTGCCCAAATTAGACTTTTGATTGCACTCGCTCCTGTGAAGTCTATGGAATTTTCTTTAACGTCGTCTGTGGGTTGAGGATGTAAGTCAACATCAATATCGTTTTCTAGTATTTTTCTACCAATTGTTGCAGTAACGGCTGCCGTTAAGCGCATGGCATCATAGATCCTGACAGCACCCTGACCAAGGTATTTTTCAAATTTAGCGATTCCGATTAATATTGATTCCCATTTTGTATCTCCGGTAATTTTTTCTATCGGTTCGAGAGGTGTCCACTCAAAATTGTTCAAACTGATCTTGTCTAAGAAACCAAACGCTCGTTTCAATAGACTCTTGCTTTTGTTGTTATTATCTACAGTGGCGAGTAGCGACTCCATCTCTTTGAGTTTTTGTTCGCTACCAAGACTATAGATAAATTTTTTGCGCATTTCTATTCGTTCTGGCAGCTCCTTCAAATCTTGGACCTTTTTTGCCAGTTTGACCATGTCCTCAGGATATGTGAGTGTCTTTGTTTCCAGATAGTTGCCGATACTTTTGAGATCTTTGTCGTCCAATTCTATGTCCATTTCTTCTTTAACTTTTGTGGAATATATATTTTTGAGCTCAGAGTAAACCATTTTATTGGTTTGGAATAGTTGCCACTGGGTCTCTACGGTTTCTGGTTTACTTGGGTCGATTAATTTCTGATCCGGGGCCTTGGCAAGGTAATCTAAAAAATCCTTGTTAGCAAGGGCGGTTTTAACAATATCTAAGTCGCTTTTTGACTCTAGTTTTTTGTCTGCCATATGAATAGAATAGTACACAATTGTTGGCGGTTTCGCAAAATTATTTATGGTATAATTTCGGAGTGGATCCTAAAGTATTAACTGATTTCATTCTTGAGTATGGTCTAGTGTCAAAGAAAGATATGGACGTGGCCCTCGAGCAAGCTAAACAAGATCCGAGTAAGACGGCTTGGCAAGTTTTGATTGATGCCGGTAAATTGACAGAAGAGGATCTTAATTTTGTAAGAGGACATTCATTAGGTATTCTTGTCGTTGATTTGCAGGGGGAAAAGATAGATCCAAATGTGTTGTCGATAATTCCCGAGCCGATCGCAAGGAAGCATAACATAGTTGCATATAGAAAGAGCGAGAATGGACTCGAGGTCGCAATGCTCGAGCCAGACGATCTGATCGCGGTAGAGTTTATTAAGAAAAAAGCTGGTTTGAAAATTCTTCCAAGACTTACGAACAAAGAGTCAATAAGGTATGCCCTACTTCAGTACCAAAAAAGTTTAAAGGCGGAATTTGGCGATATTATTAGTAGAGAGGCCGCTGGTTTGAAAGAGCCAGATGAGTCGTCGATAGATAAGGAGGGCGAACTTAGGAAGATGGCTGAAGATCTTCCGATTGTTAGAATTGTGGATACTCTTCTTAATCATGCTATTTTTCAGAAAGCTTCTGACATTCACATTGAGCCATTTGAGAGAGATGTTTTGGTAAGATATAGAATTGACGGAATTTTGCATGATGCGATGGTATTGCCGAAGAAGACGGCACCAGGGATTACGGCAAGAATAAAAGTTCTTTCGCAACTTAGATTGGATGAAAAACGTCTTCCACAAGATGGACGCTTCAAGATCGAGACAGGAGGAATTACCGGAATTAAGGTTTCATTTCGTGTATCCATATTGCCTACATATTTCGGAGAAAAGATTGTTATGAGACTTTTGCCAGAAGACTCTAAGGGGTTTACTCTCGAATCACTCGGGTTTCATGGCACAGGCCTTGAGGCGCTGCATAAAGCTATGAGGCAAACAGTTGGAATGATCTTGGTCACTGGTCCGACTGGATCGGGTAAGAGTACTACCTTGTACACTGTATTAGATATCTTGAATAGGCCTGAGGTAAATATCTCTACCGTAGAGGATCCCGTTGAATACCAAATGCAAAGGATAAATCAAACACAGGTTAAACCTGAAATTGGTTTAACATTTGCGAGTGGTCTTCGTTCGTTGTTGAGACAAGATCCAGATATAATAATGGTTGGAGAGATAAGGGACAAGGAAACAGCTAATTTGTCGATTAACGCTGCGCTGACCGGTCATTTGGTTGTAACGACATTACATACAAATTCTGCCGCTGGAGCGATCCCTAGGTTTATTGATATGGGTGGTGAGCCATTTTTATTGGTGTCAACCATAAATATTGTAATTGCGCAAAGGCTTGTACGGAGACTTTGTAATAACGGAGAAAAGTATTTTTTGAGCAAGGCGGAAATAAAGGCACTGGAGGTGAAGGCAAATCTAGATAGAGTTCTGGGTATTTTAAAAGAAGAAAAGGTGGTAAGGCCTGACGATACTTTTGAAACTATACCATTTTATAAACCAAGAGCATCAGACATTTGTCCAAGTGGATACTCAAGTCGTGTGGCGATTCATGAGATATTAAATGTTACACAACCAATAAAGGAGTTGATTATTAAGAAAGCTTCATCGGATGAGATAGAGGCTGAGGCAAGAAAGGAGGGTATGATGACCTTAATAGAGGATGGAGTTTTTCAGGCTGCTAGCGGACTAACCACCCTAGAGGAGGTGCTTAGGGTTGCTAATGAGTAATTTAAAGAATGAAATTTAAGTATAAGGCTCACAAGCCAGGAGAGGAGGTGTTCATTCAGGGGGAGATAGAGGCGGGGGACAAGTTCCACCTTTCAAGACAAATGAGAGATCAGGGTCTTATTTTGATTGCGGCAATTCCAGTCAGCAATAAATGGTTCGATTTTAGTAAAATCAATGAGTTGGTTGTTACGGTTAAGCTTCATGATTTGGTTACTTTTGTCAATAACTTAAGCGCGATGCTTTCCGCCGGACTTTCATTGTCCCGGTCGCTTGATGTTTTGGGAAGACAAACTAGAAATATTAAATTTAAGAGAGTTATTGGTGAGTTAGTTAAGAGTATTGCAGAGGGCAAGAGTCTTAGTGTTAGCATGTTCGGTTATCCAAAAATATTTTCTCCTGTTCTTGTGGCGATGGTAGCTGCCGGTGAAGAGTCGGGTAACTTACCGCAGTCCCTTAAGACGGTTGGAGATCAGATGGAAAAGACCTACATGCTACGTAGAAAAATCAAGGGGGCTATGACATATCCTGGAGTCATACTTACTGCCATGTTGGCCATTGGTTTTTTGATGCTGACCTTTGTTGTTCCTACCCTTGTGTCTACGTTTAAGGAGTTTAACGTTCAATTACCACTTTCTACTAGAGTGATTATCGGTCTTAGTGAGATCTTGTCTAATTACTGGGGTGTTTTTCTTGTAAGTCTTACTATTACTGCTGCTGTTATTTACAGGATTCTGATAACAATAAAAGGCAGAAGATTTATAGATTTTTTACTTCTACATCTTCCATTTGTGTCGGGTATAGTAAAAGAGGTAAACTCTGCGACAATGGCAAGGACGCTATCATCGCTAATTGGCACTGGTGTAAATATGGTTGAGTCATTGGACATAACCGCAAGAGTACTTCAGAACTCCTATTATAAAAACGTCGTAATCTTAGCTAGAGATGGTGTCCAAAAGGGCGACTCATTATCAGGTTTTTTTCAGAAAGAGGAAAATCTTTTTCCAATTCTTGTGGGTGAGTTAACTGAAGTGGGTGAAGAGACCGGTAAACTTCCAGAAATGCTAGCAAACGTAGCAACCTTTTTTGAAAATGAGGTTGAGGCTGTTACAAAAGATATGTCTACAATTATCGAACCGATTTTAATGATCATTATCGGTTTATTTGTCGGTTTCTTTGCGATTTCCATTATTCAACCAATATATTCTATAACCGAAGCAATATGATGGAAAAAGGATTTACATTGGTTGAGATAATTATTGTTGTGGGAATATTGCTGACTCTAGCCACGATAACTATTACGGCCCTTTCGAAGTTTAGCCAGTTCACAGCTCTTAGTAAGGACACAGAGAAGATTGTATCTCTCTTAAATAGGGCAAGGTCTGACACAATATCATCCAAGAATGATGTAAGGTATGGCGTTCATTTCGAATCAACAAAAGCAGTTTTGTTTGCGGGAGACTCCTATGTTTCGAATACGATGACCAACGAGGTGGTAACAGTTTTGCCCACAGCAACTATTAGATCAGTTACATTAAACGGTGGCGGAAGTAATGTTCTTTTTGATCGACTTACTGGCGCCACCTCCGAATCTGGGAACATAATTATTTCCTTGTTGGGCTCGGGCGCAAACTCCAGACAGATCACTATTTCAAGTAATGGCGTGGCTCAATGATAGTTAAGAGTCAAAAAAAAGGGGCAGGGATAATGGAGGTAATTGTCGGGCTGGCAATAGTTATGCTTGGAGTTTTTGTCCTTCTCCGAACCTACAATTATTATCTGAAGTTTGGTTTGCTGCATAAATATGATGTGCAGGCAGCACTGCTTGCTGAAGAGGGGATAGAAGCGGTGAAGCTTTTGCGTGACAGCGGTTGGACCAATAAGATTTCTACTCTAAACTCTGGAATAGTTTATCGACTGGCTTTTGTGAATTCATCGTGGACATCTACAACAACAGTAAAATATATAGATGGAGTCTTCGACAGAACTTTCGTCTTGAGTGATGTTTATCGAGACTCGAATGATGATGTCGCTAATTCTGGTACGCTTGACCCAGGGACGAGGAAGCTTATCGTTTTTGTGGCATATCGAAGTGGTCTTAGTACAACAACGAAATCAATTAGCGCGTATATAACTAATCTATTTGCGAACTGACATGAAGCGTGGATTTACATTCATTGAGTTGATAGTTTACATATCTGTTTTGGTGGCGGTATTTTTGGTATTTTCCAGCTCCGTTCTTTCTATAAGTAAGTCATATGGTCAGTTGAGAATCATAAGGGATCTTGACTTCGCGGCGATTGACTCAATGGAGAGGATTACTAGGGAAGTGCGAGGTGCGTCGAGCGTTGACTCGACCCAAAGTGTCCTAGGTATTAACGTTGGGACTTTGTTGGTCAATCAAACTGATTCCAGTGGAAATAACACGACGGTAAAATTTTCAACAACAAACTCCA
>JACQCW010000023.1 GCA_016201425.1 Candidatus Vogelbacteria bacterium
CGATGCGTTTATCTCGATGTATCAATTCCATAGCGCTCGGGAGTTTAGTTTGGCCGCGATGCTTTCACTCATGGGTATGATGATCAACGATACTGGCGGATTCTTGAGATGTCATATGGTCGGAGGGGAGATGAGTGCGATCCCCGAGGCTTACGCAAAGGGCTTGGACGTTAGACTATTATCACCGATAAGCGAAGTACGCGGTGAAGGATGCCGTGTAGTATTGGTTGGTTCTGGAGGAGTGGTTCATAACTTCGATAAGGTAGTACTTGCCACCACGGCTGATGTTGCTCGTAAGATCTACACTACTCCTAGCGAAAACCAGAAGAGATTTCTTGATTCTGTAAAATACGCGGCAACGGTTAATGTCTCGTTTAGGGTGCCGGTCGGTACTTTGAAGGGGATAGCTTGCGTCGCAATTACATACCGCGAAAATCCTGTCATTTGCGAATACACCAATGAGGAGCTGAAGGGGATCGCGGTTGATGGTAAAACTCTGGTGAACGTTGGACTACATGAAGGTGCCGCACGAGAGATTATTGGTAAGAGTGACGAAGAGATCTACTCTTTTGTGAAGGGCGAGCTCTTGAAAGTTTGCCCGCCTCTTAAGGGAGATGCTTCGATTCTCGAAAACCACGATCTTGAGCGATGGCCCCAAGCGATGCCGAAGTTCTCACAGAAGTTTGTGACTGAGGCGGCGCGATTTTGGCAACGTGGCCAGGGCAACAACAGTGTGTATTTTGCCGGCGACATGACCGGCTGCCCCTGGGTTGAAGGTGCAATCTACTCAGGCAAGAAGGTCGCCAAACTAATTGAAGCCAGCATTTAAGGGTATTTATCCCTGTCCCGATGTTCGTCGGGACAGGTTTTTTCTTTGTAAAATAAGGCTTATTTACCGGCACCTTGACAAAATCATGATGGCATGCTACACTGTCCGGGTATTGAACCTTGTAATTGTAAGTGAATAATCAACTGAAATTTACGGAAACTGTTCTGACTGAAGAGGAGATTCTTTATGAATTCCAACAACCCTCAGGTTATCGAAGGCGAGTCCATTGTTGTATGTCGTAGCTGCGGCTCTATCTGGAGTCCCGGTTTCAAGAGCCCACTCTGGTGGGCTGCGAAGCAGCGGGCCGATAAGGGATTCCTCGATGCATATCAGTGTTCCGGAGTGGAGTGCGGGTGTGTCGAGAGGCGAATCAAGTCTGATGCCCCCTTCCGGGTATTCGGCTACACTGGGCTTTGCGAGAACTTCGACATCCCGTGCAAAACTTTCGTGGAGGCCGTTCGGGCCTACAGACATGGACATGGCCTTCATCGAAGGCGTCTCGCCTGCTGTGGAGCAAAAGCTCAGGTACTCCTGACTCGCTTAGATCAACGAACAGTAACTTTAACTAACGAAGGAGAAAGATTACAATGGGATTCGATAGAACTATCACCCCCGAATCGCTCATCGAGACGAAGGGTCTCAAGATGGCTGCCATTCTCGCCGCGCTTTACAACGCAGCGGTGAAGATGGGCCATGGAACGAAGGACAGCGGATCCGACACGATCACGGAGGCACAGGCCGAAGAGATCATCACCGAGACGAGGAACTCCCAAGGCAAGAGCCGAAAGCGGATGGCAATGCGCCAGGGCAAGTTGTACTACGGTTGGGACTACCTCAACGGCAAGAGGCTCAAGCTCGATCTCACTGAGGCCGAGACGAGCGGTGTCATTGCCGGCCAGTATGACTACGGCTTCGGTCGTGGTACTGCCAAGCGGGCCATCGAGATCCTGCGGGCGACCGGCGATCCGTGCCATCCCGACATCATCGCACTTCAGGCGACGGCGGCAAGTCGGGCTGCGATCGTCTCCGCGCCGACCAAGCAGTCGGGTACGGTCACGGAAGGAACGCTTGCTGATGCACTTGGTCTCGGAATTCACGACAAGCATACGTGCTACAAGCGTGATGAGAAGACCGGATACGAGGAGACGTGTACACATCTCTACCAAGATGAGGGTAACGCCCCCTGCACCACTTACAATCTGTAATAGGAGTCGTAAGACTCGCAACAAGCCCCAAACCGGTAACACGGAATGGGGCTTCTTTTATGCACAAATTATTTTGTGAAAATAAATAAACATGTTATAGTAATGGTTATGAAAAGTATAATTCAATTTTCAATAACCAAAGAACCCGAAGGGTATTATGTAGCCAGCGGAATTGGTCACCCAATAGTGACCCAGGCCGACTCCCTTGATGAACTTCAGTCAAATATATCTGAAGCAGTGCAATTGTATCTTAAAGACGAAGATCTTGCTGAATTAGGTCTTTCGAGTCATCCGTCTCTCCTTATGAGTATTGAGATTCCTCAGATCAAGTATGCCTAGGTTTAAAGATATATCTGGCAAGAAACTTGTTTCATTTTTTGAAGCTCAAGGTTTTTTGATAGTTGATCAGCATGGCAGTCATATTAAGCTTCGTCGTTTAATTTCAGATAATAAACAAACTCTTATTGTGCCTAACCATACATCGATTCGTAAGGGTACGATCCACGAGATTTATAATCAAGCTCTACAATATATAGGAGATGAAATTCTCCGAGATTTTTTCCATACAAAATAAGGCTTATTTACCGGCACCTTGACAAGAACAGAGTAGCATGCTATACTCTAGTGGTATTTTGGGGTAGTTCTTTGAATTCAAATTGTAAGTGAATAAATAACCGAAATTTACGGAAACTTCGACAAGTGAAGGGAGAAACGAAATGAGTGCTTATGCGATTAACAATGCCATGGTGCGCTTCGAGGGTCTCTTGGAGAGGAAGCACCTCGATGAGATTGAAACTCTCGGTGGTGTAGTAATGCTAACTCAGACGAAACACTTCGTGCTGGTGGGGTGTAAGCCGGACATGCCAGCAGACAGACTTCTTCTGATTGGCCTCTACGCCGAGAAGGCGTGCAAACATGGTTCATACGGCTTTACCACAAGGATCATCAAAGGTGCAACCGTAATGGAGTTCGCGCCGCAAGGTCCACAGTAATCAAGTCAAAGTCAATTCACCAACTTCAACTGAACGAAAGGAGAAACGGACATGCCGGCAAGCAGAATTCCCAAGTATGATGAGAACACTCTCTATATCGAGGCCACCTACGAAGAGATCGAGTTCGAGCGGATTTGGGAGAAGATCATTGAGAAGTGGCCCGACGCTCGTCTCCGAGAGCTTAGCTTCGGTGCCAGATCCGAGAACATCCACGGCTGTGGCTGTCATCCCGGGTCTGGTGGTGACTACGAGCATTACATCAAGATCACCAGAAGCAAATTGAAGTGACCACTTACAATAAGTAGCACGAGCCACAAGCTCAACAAGCCCCAAACCGGTAACACGGAATGGGGCTTCCTTTGTGTTGAAATATTTTGCAAATGGTAGTATTGTATAAAACATGAAAGCCCAAATTTCCAAACAATCAATTGGCGATATAATTAAGCGGACAGTCGTTGAATCTGTTCAAAATGTTTTTAGTGATCCGGATATCAATTTGATCCTTCGTCCGTTTGTAACCAAACGATTACTTGCGTTTAAACGCAAGGTTCGTGGGGGTCGGCGAAATCTATCTTCATTTTCGTAGATAAATTATGCTTGTATGGGAAGTTGAGTTTGATGCGCAGGCCGAAGACGATCTTGCCAGCCTTAATACAGCACTCCGTTCCAGAGTTATTGAAAAAATTACTTGGTTGAAAGTGAATTTTGATGTTGTTACTCCCTTGCCATTAACAGCAGATTGGTATGGTTTTTATAAACTTCGTATTGGTGATTGGCGTGTGATATATGATATCGATTGGGAACAGAGAATTATTACGATCGTTCTAATTGGTCATCACACCAAAGTGTATAAACATTTATAAATTAAATCTAATACAACCCAGGAATAAATTTATATGGGGTTTGCTTTTTGTATTCTGCGTAGCCGGGATTGGAGTAGTTCATGAAGTTATCTTCGCGTTCGGAGCGTAGCCAGTAGATAAAAAAGTACATGCTGACGGCAAGCCATTGGCCGATGCCAGAGAGAGTGCTCGAGTATATGACAACAAACATCATGCTCTCAAGTGTGTAGTTTGGATGGCGCGCAACACCAAAAAACCCAGTTGTTTTTAAACCTTTGTCTGACATTACACCAAACATGAGCCCCAGATTTATAATTGATAATGTGTACAGAAGGTTGAGCAATAGCTCGAGCGAGAGCATAAAATTGCGCCACACATCTCCGTTAATGATTTGTATGTTTCCTTGCAGAGATGGTACCATCTGCCAAATTATTACGCCGAAGAGAGGATAGCAAAAACCATTTGTTAGCCATCCAGCCGGTGTAAGGTCTAAGTTTCTTACATACTTTCCCCAGAATATACTGGCGATGGAATAAAGGTAACCAATAAAGCATATTAGAATTGTTAATGACCAAAGCGAGTACCTGGCTATTTCAAAATAACCCTGAACTGAGATTTCATCACCATTCAAAATATTTATTGCCGCTCGCATGTTTCCTCTTAAGAATTCGGTAAGGTTCGTAGCGAAAATATAAAAAATTATAATGCTTCCGACCCAGACCAGCACCTTTCGTGTTTGTGTTTGTATTGGCTCAGATTCATATTCGCCATAACTAATGTATGACCAGAAGTCCAAAATAGGTGATCGATTATATTTTGTAAGATAGAGTACAAAACAAAATGAGCCAAGTAAGTAAATAAATGTAGTGATACTAAAAATCTGATAGTTACCAGAGAGGTAGCTAACGGAGTACATGTATAGATTTGTAAGAAACCAGACGAAAGAAATGCCCAGGATTAAATTTATTGGCAGGCGAAGCTGCTCCGAATGTATAAACTTTAAATAGTTTTTTAATTTTTTGGAGATAGTGTACAGAAGTGATTTTCTATGGGATAGAAAGAAAAATGTATGAGCTGAGATTGTTATGAATATTAAAAAAAGCTCGACAAAGTAAATCAGAGTGTTTTGGGTCAGCATTGCCTGAGCCGGAGTCAAGATTATGAACAGTGCAAAGAGCAGTATTGCTAGTTCATAGGCGAAGGAATACATTGGCTGAGCACGAATCACAGTAGTAGTATAGCGTATTTAGGGAGTTTTTTTACAAAAAAAGAGCGCTAGATGCAATTTCTTGCAAATAGCGCTTGTGTGGGTCTTTCGACCTATTCGATTATGGCTCCCAGTTCGCGATCATCCGTTTGATCACTTCGACGGGTACGCCGTGTTTGTTACGCGCGGCGGCAACTTCGGGACTCGGGTGCGGCATCGTCACGATGGCGACGATGTAGCCTTCAGCTACCGCGGCATCGATGTAGGGTTGGCGGTCCTTTCTCTTGATATTGGTGTTGTCGCATACCACGATGGCCGTATAGAACGGTGGCTCAGGCAACTCCTTGAGAGACTTTTTGAAGGCCTCCAAGTTCTTTCGGTGATTCTCAGAGAGCTTCGTCGAATCGAAACGGTACACTCCATTCTCCATGAAATATTCATCGGTGGAATGTATGGCACTTCGGTATCCATGGTTTCCGGCAAGTTGCTTCGCGACAGTCGACTTACCGGAGCCCGGTACTCCTTGCATGATATAGCAGTACTTGCTGGGGTCGGGGTTTCCGATCATCATGGGCATTCCTCCTGTCATCATTAAGTGACTTTAGGGTTACCGGTGTAAATTTAGTAAAGTTCTCGCTGCTCTCTTACTCTATATTGTGAAGATTGATCTGATCGAAAGTATAGCAGAATGTGTCTAACATGTCAAGCAAGCATGGTGTATCTCCTCACACCCCCAAACCACCCTTACCCCACAACGGTTCTTCAGTAAGCCAAATTAAGATACTTATTGAGGAAGTTCTCGGGATTCATCCACTTAAGAGAAAGCAGGACAGAGGCAAGAATAGAGGTAGTCTCCG
>JACQCW010000018.1 GCA_016201425.1 Candidatus Vogelbacteria bacterium
CCAATAATAAGTCCGCCAATAACATCAGTCGCGTAGTGCTGAAGTGTGTACATGGCGCCTATTATATTAAAAACATACCAAGGGATCGTTACAATTCCGAGATATGGTAAAAATTCAATTGAATAGTAAACCAGAAACATTCCCCAAGCCACATGCATGCTCGGATTATTGCTGGTACTAAATGTTTTTCCTTCAGGATCTGTCCAAAATTTATCATACTCTTCTATGTATAAATTATCGTAATGTGTTGAGGGATGAGATTCAATTGTTTGTTGGATATAGGTTGGAACAGTAATATTTAAGATATTTTTCTTAAACATTAATCCTGGCTGCAGAGCCGGCATAAAGTACCATATTGGCCAAGATATGGCTACGGCAATAAAAAAAGATAAAACGAATTTTCTAAACACATCCTTTTTGAAAATTGAAATTATTCCAAAAATTGGAATTATAGTCAAAAGGTTTGTATATGACCAAATCGAAGTAACTTCTATTATGTGCATTTTATTACCCAGGCCCTGAAGTATGAAAGGTACATAACTGCCGAATATTTTATAATCCATAGCCATCATTTTAGTACTCGAGGTGATAATTTTATCTATTGGAGACACTTTAAAAAGATATAGTGCAGAGGTTCCAACTGCACCCGATGCTAAAATTATTGATGTGAATAAAAAAATAGCACTAAGTAAACCAGAAAATAGATCATCCAGTTTCTTACGCTTGTTCTGGTCTCTATCGGGGGCCTGTGAGATTACTACTGTATAAAGGAAAATTCTTGTGGCGATGAGAACCAAAAACAAAAAGGCGATTGTTCTACCCAATTGCGAGCCCAAAAGTATGCTATTTTCGTCAATATTTTGTAGAGTAATATTATTACTAAAATATAAAGAGCCACACACCAAAACAGCCGGCAACAATAGCACATAAAATTCTAGTGGCAGTTTTCGTAAAAAACCCATGATGTATATTATACCCTTAATTAGGAGATAAGCTTATACACTGGACAGAAAAGTTATTAATGCTATGATAGTGAAAATCAGATTAACAGAAATAAGTAAGTAACATGAGATATTCTTGACAGTAAGATCTTTATAAATAGCAAATCACACAGCGTCGTGCACAGCCTCCTCCATTATAAAGTGTAGTTGGAGACTTCTGATTATGCCGGAGAGATAAGGAGCCGTACGGTTCCCGATTCTTTCCTCGATCCGATGTGCAATCGGATCACAGAGGAGGATCCCGTGAGCTACGAGGGATACGTGCAGGTACTGTGTGAAAATGGTCATTACCATACCCTTGATGCCTACGATATGATCGTCAGCGACAGTATCGATTGGCAGATGTATCGAGGGTATGGAAGTGACGAGGCGAGAAAGCCGTGGGCTTGCTTTTGTGGTAAGGATATGGTCTGGGTCAATCAGGTTGACGAGACCAACTGCGAGAGCGTCGGCTACGTAGAGCTTGAGGTCAAAACAGAGGCGAGGCTCTGTACGTGCGACGATTGCGGCAACAAGCACGTAAAGGAACAAATGACCTACAAGATTCCGCAAGGACGCGGCGAAGACCCCAGGGCCTAGTTGGCCATCCCTTGAGACTAAAATCTCAGGGGATTTTTTATACAAAAAACCGACAGAACGTCTGTCGGTACCTAACTTTTATTTCTTAACCGAGAGGCGGTGTTGGCGGCGAATGTTGGCCCTTTCGAAACGTCGTTTCTCATCTTCCGTTTCTGGGATGAGTGGTCGGATTTTCATCTTTTTACCATCTTTATCAACCGCAACAAATGTGAAATACGCTGAGAAGACAGGCCAGGTTTTATCGCTCTTCAAGTTTCGTCCAATAACCTTTATACCAACTTCCATTGATGTGCCCCATACACGATTGGCAGAGCATTTGAAGATGACTGAATCACCTTCGCGCGCCGGGGCGATAAAGCGAACTTCGTCTATCCCAACTGTTACGCATGTCTCACCGCTGTGTGTGATTGCGACCGAACCAGCCAGTCTGTCAGCGATTTCCAAAAGTTTTCCACCAAACACAGTTCGATTTGCATTCAAGTCATTCGAAAAAAGGATGTATGGATAATTACTAATCGCTGTTTCAGCGACAGTTTTGGGTGCCAGTTCTTCTGTTTGGTTTTTCTCGTCCATAGTTTTCCTTTCCCGTTATACAGGTCAGTAATAATGCCGAGTGGCAGTAATTAATGTTCAATTCTTCTTGATATTACATATCTAGTTACCATTCGTCAATTAGTCGTATACACCCGACATCATGAATCTAATTGACGAAAAAATAGATATTTGCTAGCATACATATCACTTATGTTAATAATCAGATTACAGAGAGTAGGAAGGAAAAACGACCCAACGTTTCGTGTCGTTTTGACTGATTCAAAGAATGGCCCTAAGAGCGGTAAATATCTAGAGATCATGGGTTCATACGATGCACGAAAGGGTAAAGCTCAGTTGGTTAAAGACAGAATAAAGTATTGGATGTCAGTAGGTGCAAAGACTTCAGGAACAATGAATAATATTTTGGTAGCAAACAAAGTTGTGGCTGGTAAGAAGGTGAATGTTTTGCCAAAAAGAAAGAAAGTTGCAGAAGCAGCTAAGGACGCTTCTAAGGGAGAAAAGAAAGTTGAACCTGCACCGAAGTCGTAAACTGTGAATAAACCAAAAATAGTCTTATAAAATAGGCCAATTTCGAAGTGAGATTGACTTTTTTGTTTGATCCATGCTATAATACCGTGCAAGCAGTAAGATCTAGTCGATTATGACTGCACATTACAAGAAGTAGATATAAGGTAAATGGAAAAAGACCAAGTATTTCTGGAGGCCCTTATAAAGGCTCTAGTAGATCATCCTGAGTCGGTAAAGATTACTCGAGTCGTGGATGAGATGGGAGTATTACTAACACTAGATGTTCACCCAGAGGATATGGGTAAGGTTATCGGCCGAAGTGGAAACACTGCCAAGGCGATAAGAACTCTTCTCCGAGTTGTCGGCATGAAGAATAACGCTAGAGTTAACCTAAAGATCAGCGAGCCTGAACAATACGAAGTGTATAAGTATGTCAGATATTTGATCGTTGATAATCAAGGAGGATCTATATGGGAGTTGTATTCGGTTTTATTTATGGGATTTTTTTAATCTTTGGAGTAGTCTTCTGTGTAGTTTGTGAACTTAGGAGGGATAAGTAAATGGGATTTCTGTTTGGTTTTGTGATGGGTTTTGTCTGGGCTAAGAGCCTTATATTTAACTCTGCACTCTTTTATGGAGACTGCGCAGCTCTGGGAGATATTGAGCCGAGGTGGCTCAAACTTTTGCTCTTTCTCTCTGGTCCTATCTTTGCCGTTTGGGTACGGTGCGGTGGACTGAAGGTGGGAGGGCCATCTTGTGAAAAATGCAATAAGCAGTTGAACTTGTGTAAATGTTCAAAGAACAACAGACGTGAAAGGTGGTAAAGAATGAGTTGGGTAATTGATAAGGTTAACTTTCAGCCGAAAGGGCCGTATCAAAAAGATGACTGCGTTAATGATGGGTGTCGCAATGACTCCACGACCGAAGCAGTTCCTGCGGAACCTTACAACGCAAAGTTCGGTACAGTAACAGTAAGATGTTGTGATGATGAGAAATGTAGAGAACGCGCTGCCATTTTGGTACTCGAGTGGATAGGTGACAAGTAAAGGAGGAGGGAAAATGGGAGTTATTGAAGTTGGCTTGGTGGGATTTGTATCTCTGTTGATAGCTGCAGCAGTTTTACAAGTGTGATCACTGTAAGGATTGTAAGACGGAACGTGATAAACATCCGCTACTTTATCTCTTCGGTATCTTGTCGTGGCCCCTGCTTGCTCTAGGTGTCGGATATATCGTTCATTCCTTCATGTAAGATCTAGTAGGTCTCGTCTCGGCCGTCATTCAAAATGGCGGTTTTTTTATTTGGTAAATATATGTTAATGTGTCTTTAAATTAATTGCTCTTTGTTAATAGAGGAGGTAGCAATGGAAAGTGTTAGATTGAACTTTATTATGGAGCGACTTCTTGATGTCGCCGCACATCATTGCAATGTGGTCAATTCGTTAGGCGCTATGAAACTTAGCGATCCTCAAAAAGAGGATTTTATCAGACGAAGGGACGAGCTTCAGGCTATATTGAATGCAATTATAGAAACAGAACTTATTGAGCCGAGACATTTGTATCGCCGTGAGTATGGCACGAGGGTGAAGAATGGTTTGGATGAAATCATTAAGAAGGGGAAAATTACAAAAACTGTCTTTAAACAAGGCCCAAATAAAATTCCAATCTAAAAGTTCAGCGTTCTTATTTACAAGAACGCTTTTTTGTTGTAGATTTGGTGAATGGTGAAAATGACATTTCATATTATAACAATATTTCCAGAGGCTTTTGAATCTTATCTTGACAGCTCTATTTTAAAGCGCGCGATTGAGAATAAGATTATCGTGGTCAAATTTTATAATCCTCGTGATTTTACTACAGACAAACATAGAAAAGTCGATGACAGACCATATGGCGGTGGGCCAGGTATGGTGATGTATGCACTACCAATAATTAAGGTAGTTGAGAAAATAAAAAAGAGTAAACCGAAAGCAAGGGTGATTCTTTTTTCAGCGCAGGGTAAACAATTTACCAATTTGGGGTCGAGGAGTCTAAGTAAAAAACACACAGATATTATTTTGATTTGCGGACATTACGAGGGAATAGATGCGAGGGTCACAAAAATTTTAAAAGCTGAAGAGGTTTCGATTGGACCATATGTATTGACTGGGGGAGAGCTGCCAGCGATGATTTTAGTTGACTCTATCTCTCGCCAGATTAATGGAGTCTTGGGTAAAAATGAATCATTAGAAGAGTGGAGAATCGCCAGTCCAGAAATATATACAAGGCCTGAAATTCTAGAGTACAAAAAGAAGAAATACAGAGTTCCTAAAGTTTTGTTATCAGGAGATCATAAAAAGATTGAGGAGTATAAAGCCGAACGTGTGCATAAACGTATTGACAAATAAAGCTTCATTGTATATACTACCCTGTACTCTTGCAGGATTGAGTTAATGGTGTATGGCGAAGAGTTAAAAAATTAATAGCCCTTCCGAAGTGCCCTTATAAATCAAGGTCATTTTTGAAACAGTTTAGCTAATCTTGCAAACTTATCTAAACAAAACTTCGAGATTGTGACAGCCGAAGCTGTGAGCCCATAACAAGTGGGTGCATTTTTATTTTTAATATTTCAACTTAATAAATAACTAATTTTATTATCAATATGGAATTCACAAAGAAGAAACTATTTTCCAGATACAAGAAGCCGATGATAAAGCTTCCTGATCTTGTTGAGATGCAGAAGAAGTCATATAAATGGATCATAGATGTCGGCTTGGCTGAACTTTTTAAAGAGTTTACTCCTATAAAGGATTACACAGGAAAGAAATTTGATTTGGAGTTTTTGGACTTTCAGTTGGACGAACCAAAATTTGATGAATATCACGCAAAGGAGAACAAGCTTACTCTTGATGCGCCACTTCGTATAAAAGTAAAACTTCACAACAAAACTATCGGCTCTGAAAAGGAGCAGGAGATCTTTTTGGCTGATTTCCCAGCCATGACAGACCACGGAACATTTATCGTAAATGGAGTTGAAAGAGTTCTTGTACCCCAACTGGCAAGGAGTTTCGGAGTTTTCTTTACGGCCAACGAGATAAAGGGGCGAAAATATTTTGGCGCGAAGATTATTCCTGTTCGCGGAGCATGGATTGAAATTGAATCCGATGCAGACGGTAATATCTATGTGCGCGTAGATAGAAAGAGAAAATTCCTAGTTTCATCACTTCTTAGAATTTTCAGTGGTTTAACTGACAAAGAAATTCTAGAGAAGACAAATTCAATAGATACCGACTTTGCAAAAGGAGTTCCGTTTATTAAAAATTCTTTCGCGAAAGATACTGCCAAGACAATGGACGAATCGTACGTAGAAATTTACAAGCGATTGCGCGACAGTGACATTGTAACAATAAGTGGCGCTAGGGAATTTATCACTGATCTCTTTAGTAAAGAGAGGTATGACTTATCGTTGGTGGGACGGTTCAGATTCAATAAGAGATTCAACAACGCAATAACACAAAAGGAGTTAGACAAGAGAACGCTATCTCTGGAAGACTTCTTGATCATTTTGTCACATATAAATACTTTAAATAATACGGTCGGTTCAACCGAAGATGACATTGATCACCTGGGTTTGCGAAGGGTTCGTGCTGTTGGAGAAATGTTGCAACTTAAGATGCGGGTTGGTATGACGCAGATGAAGCGAAATATCCAAGACAGAATGTCTACTGTTGATGAAGACACTACGTTGCCAATCCAGTTAGTAAGCCCTCGACCACTTCAGGCAAGAATAAAGGAGTTCTTCAATACCAACCAACTGTCACAGTTTATGGGGCAAGAGAATATTCTTTCTGAGCTTGAACATTTGAGACGACTTTCAGCCTTCGGACCTGGCGGTTTAACAAGAGAAAGAGCTGGTTTCGAAGTTCGTGACGTTCACACATCTCACTACGGCAGAGTTTGTCCTATTCAAACTCCCGAAGGTCCCAACATTGGTTTGATTTTGACTCTATCGGCTTACGCGACGGTAAACGACCTTGGAATTATCGAAACACCTTACATCAAAGTTAAAAACGGTAAGATTACTGACAACGTCCAATATATGAACGCCCTCGAAGAAGAGGATTATAAGATTGCTCATGCGGCCGTAAAATACGATACAGATGGTAAACTCCTTGAAGAGGAGGTTGAGGCGCGCGTTGATACGGCACCAGGCTTCGTTCCACGAGAGAAAGTTGACTATATAGATGTTGCAACCAATCAGGCCTTCTCGATTGCGACAGCGATGGTTCCATTTTTGGAGCACAATGATGCGAACAGAGCTTTGATGGCATCAAACATGCAGAAGCAGGCAACCCCTTGTATCGTTGCTGAAGTGCCACTTGTTGCAACTGGTGTTGAATCTGAAGCAGCTAAGACAACCGGTCGTTTGATTATTGCCAAGAATGAAGGAGAAGTTATTAAGGTAGACTCAAAGAAAATTGTTATCAAAGGAACAAAAGGAGAGGATAAATATAATTTAGTTACTTATTCTAGAACAAATAACTTTACAGCTTTCCATCAGAGACCAGTTGTGGACGTCGGTCAAAAGGTTAAGAGGGGCGATTTACTTGCAGATACTTCATCGAGCGCGCAAGGGCAGATTGCACTTGGTCAAAACGCCTTCATTGCGTTCATGAGCTGGGGAGGCGCAAACTACGAGGATGCCATTATCATTTCTGAGAGATTGGTTCGAAACAGTAAATTCACATCAATCCACATTGAAGAGTTTGCTGTAAATGTCCGAGATACAAAACTCGGGCCAGAGATTACAACGCACGATATCCCAAATGTTGGCGAAGCAAGACTCAAGAATCTGGATGAAGATGGAATCATCAAGGTTGGAGCTGAGGTTTATCCTAATGACATTTTGGTTGGTAAGATCACTCCAAAGGGTGAAACGGAACTCACCCCTGAAGAGAGATTGCTTAGGTCAATTTTTGGTGAGAAGTCAAGAGATGTGAAAGATTCATCGCTTCGAATGGAGCACGGAAAGAGGGGGCGCGTTATCGGCGTTAGAGTCTTCTCAAGAGATCGCGGTGATAAACTGGAGTCTGGAATTATAAAGAAAATTTATATTGAAGTCGCTCAGCTTAGAAATATTTCAGTCGGAGACAAACTGGCAGGACGATATGGAAACAAGGGTATCATCTCAAAGATTTTGCCTATTGAAGACATGCCTTATATGGCAGATGGAACTCCCATCGACATGATTTTAACTCCACTCGGAGTTCCAAGCCGTATGAACCTCGGTCAAATTTTGGAAATTCACTTAGGTTTAGCAGCTAACACTCTTGGTTATCAGGCTATTACACCTCCATTCCAAAGTGTAACTGAAGAGGAGATAAAGAAAGAACTTGTTACCGCGGGATATCCAGAGACAGGTAAAGTTCAGCTTTTCGATGGTCAAACTGGTGAAACATTTGAGCAAGACATTGCGATTGGTTATATGTATATCCTAAAGCTTCACCATATGGTTGAGGACAAGATCCACATGAGATCGGTTGGTCCATACTCCTTGATTACACAACAGCCACTCGGAGGACGTGCCCAAGGTGGAGGTCAGAGATTTGGAGAGATGGAAGTCTGGGCTCTTGAAGGTTACGGTGCCGCATACACTTTGCGTGAAATGTTGACCATTAAATCTGATGACATTGTCGGTCGCGCAGCAGCATTCGATGCCATTGTTAAAGGAGAGAAAATAAGGGCACCCGGTTTGCCGGCATCGTTTAATGTTTTATTGAGCGAATTAAAAGGTTTGGCATTGGATGTAGAACTCACCAATATTATTAAGAATAAATAACAATGACCATGAAAACATCTGAA
>JACQCW010000016.1 GCA_016201425.1 Candidatus Vogelbacteria bacterium
CTTTCTTGTGAAGGTACTCTAGGTTGCGCAGGTGAATCAGACGTTCCTTTATCTCTTGTTCTGTGAGGTTTAGCACACCTCTATTGTATCACGAAAGTTGACGCGTGGTTAATTATTGGTGTGGAGGTGTGAGGAGATACAGCATGGTTGCTTCGGCCCTAAGTTACAAAATATCTTGTTACTTTTTTTCTTCTCTTTTGTTATAATTTTGCAACATGCAAGTAATAATTTTAGCAGCAGGGAGGGGGACGAGACTTCGACCAGTTACAGATGATATTCCTAAGCCGATGGTTAACTTTCGAGGCGTGCCACTTTTGGAATACACTCTTTCGATATTGCCGATAGAAGTTGATCATGTGATTATTGTAATTGGCTGGCTTGGACATAAAATTGAAAACTATTTTGGGAGACAGTTTTTTGGTAGGAAGATCAATTATGTGCCTCAGTCTGAACCTAAAGGAACATTTCATGCGATCAAGATGGCGTTGCCAAGTTTGACTGGCGATAACTTTATGATTGTGTCGGGTGACGACGTGTATCATAAAGACGATCTTGCTAAAGTTGCGGCCTCCAGAGAATTGAGCTTACTTGCTACTGAAACTAAAACCCCAGAACGTTTTGGTATTTGTAAAATTGGTGAGAATGGTTACCTTGAAAGTATAGTAGAAAAGCCAAAAGTTTTTTGTGGTTCACTTGCCGGCATCGGTGTATATAAATTGAACAAAAAAATTTTTGATGAGCCCGTGATATTTGGTCCGAATGGCGAAGAGCTTTTGGCGCCGATGATTGGTAATTTGGCGGCATCACACAAGATTGAAGTTATTCCCGCGAGCTTTTGGCATCCAATCGCTGATCTTAATGATCTTGAAAAGGCACAAAGAATTCTCATATAAAGTCAATTTTGCTTTCTTAAATCTTTTGGGGTAATATGTGGCAATGTTGCAGTCACATCTGTTTACCAAGACAAGAAAGGATGGGCCAAAGGACGAGGTGTCAGCGAATGGCTCACTTCTTATTAGGGCCGGATATGTTCACAAAGAGATGGCGGGGGTTTATGATTACCTTCCTTTGGGCTTGCGAGTAATTGATAATATTCGAACCATAATTCGTGAAGAGATGAATGCTCTTGGTTGCCAGGAGGTTTCGCTCTCCGCTCTTCAAGATCCAGAAATATGGAATAAGAGTGGACGTTGGTCTGATGAAGTTGTGGATGTATGGTTTAAAACAAAATTAAAAAATGACGCTGAGTTGGGTCTTGGAGCAACTCATGAAGAGCCGATGGCAAGAATGGTGAAGGAGTACATTCACTCGTATCGAGATCTCCCGCTTTACACCTATCAGTTTCAAACTAAATTTAGAAACGAATTACGATCGAAGTCTGGTGTTATGCGCGGACGGGAGTTCCTAATGAAGGACATGTACTCTTTTTGCAGATCTCAAGTGGAGCTAGATGCTTTTTATGATAAGGCTGCGGAGGCTTATAAAAAAATATTTAAACGTATTGGTATTGGTGATCGAACTTATTTTACTTTTGCTTCAGGTGGAATGTTTAGTAAGTTTAGCCATGAATTCCAGACCGTGTGTGATGCCGGGGAAGATTTTATTTACATTGATGACGAAAAGGGGATCGCTGTGAACGATGAAGTTATGGAAGACGAAATTCTTGCAAGTTTGGGGGTGGAGAGATCGAAGTTACGCAAAGAGAAGTCGATTGAGGTGGGGAATATTTTTAAATATGGAACGCGATATACAAAAGAGTTGGATGTTAAATTTAAAGACGAAGAGGGTAATGATCAAACGGTTGTTTATGGCGCTTATGGCATCGGTCTTGGTCGAGTGATGGGAACAGTAGTGGAATTGTTTGCCGATGCCAAGGGAATTGTTTGGCCAGAGTCCATTGCGCCTTTTAAGTTTCATCTTGTGGAGTTGGTTGGAGGTGAGAAGGCTGACGAAGTGAGGCATGAGGCAAGAAGGCTCTACGACAATTTGATTGAGGCCGGCGCTTCAGTTCTGTACGACGACAGAGATCTGCGCGCGGGAGAGAAATTTAATGACTCTGATCTTATCGGTTTACCTTTGAGGATTGTTGTCGGGTCAAAGACAGGCACGGGCGGTCCTTATGAAATTAAGAACAGAAAGACTGGTGAGGTGAAGATGCTTACTTTGTCTGAAATATTATCGTTATGAGAGACAGGTTTTATAAATTTTTATCAAGTGACATAGGTATAGATCTTGGAACGGCCAACACGTTGGTTTACTTGAGTGGACAAGGGATTATCATTAACGAACCATCGGTAGTGGCCGTAAATCAAAAGACTGACCGGGTTGTTGCTGTTGGTAAGGAGGCAAAGCAGATGCTGGGAAGAACTCCAGCACACATTAAGGCCGTTCGACCACTCGTTGATGGGGTCATATCTGACTTTGAAATTACTGAGGAGATGCTCGCCTATTTTATTAAAAAAGCTGGGGAGCATACATCAAATAAATTTATTCGGCCACGATTACTTGTCGGAGTACCGTCTGGTATTACAAATGTAGAGAGGCGTGCAGTTCGTGATGCGGGAATTAACGCAGGAGCACGCGACGTACTCATTGTTGAGGAGCCGATGGCCGCGGCGATTGGTATACATTTACCGGTTAAGGATCCTGTTGGCAATATGATAATCGATATTGGCGGTGGTACCACCGATATTGCCGTGATCTCTCTTGGTGGTATCGTTCGGGCGAGAAATTTGCGAGTTGCGGGCGATAAATTTAACGAGGATATTATATCGTATGTACGTGATGAGTTTAAAATTCTTTTGGGTGAGAAGACGGCTGAAGATGTAAAGATAGCGATAGGGTCGGCGTGTGAGCAGGATGTCTTAATGGAGGCCTCTATTCGTGGCCGTGATTTGGTTACGGGCTTGCCGCGAGAGGTGGCGATTACAGACAAAGATATTCGAGAGGCCTTATCTGGATCATTAAACACCTTGGTGAACTCGGTCAAGGAGGTTTTGGAATTGACTCCACCAGAGATTGTTTCTGATATCATGCATCGAGGAATTGTGATGGTGGGTGGCGGGTCTATGATCCACGGACTTCAGTCTGTGCTCGAGAGAGAAATAGGTATTCCCGTGTATGTCGCTGACGATCCATTGACCGCAGTAGTGAGGGGTACCGGAATTGTTTTGGAAGAGATGGATAAGTTTAAAGAGGTATTGATTGACAACGAAGATGAGTTACCGCCTCGATAATCTCAAAAAAAGGAAGAGCACAAAAACGGTGCTAATCTTATTGTTGGTTGTTGTTGTTTTTTATTTTTTCTCTGAGTCAATTTTACGAATAGGTTATTCTGTGGTCTCAGCTATCGCTGTTCCGCTTTGGAGATCTGAAAGTAACATACGTCAGGATATTTTTGCATTACCGGCGTTGATTAGATCCAAGAAGTTGTTGGTAGATGAAAATGATTCTCTCCGGCAAAGTTTGGCCGACATTAATGTCGAACTTCAGTCTTATAAGAACCTCCAAAAAGAAAATGACAACCTTATGGCCGAGCTGGGTAACGTTGGAGAGCATGGCAAAGAGTCTGTTTCGGCTCCAATTTTGTCAGGGCCGAATATACCGCCATATGACGGGTTGATAATTGATGCCGGACTAAAAAATGGTTTATCTTTGGGCGACAAGGTTCTTTATGGAGAAAATGAATTGATTGGTGAAGTGAGCCAGCTTTATAACCAAACTGCAAAGGTTACATTATATTCTGGCTTCGGTATTTCAACAGACGCAATTCTGTCGGGGGCTAAAGATGTCCACGTTGTGGCAGAGGGGTTTGGTTCGGGAGACTATTATTTTGAATTGCCGAGCTCTATCCTTGTAAATGAAGGAGAGTTTTTACTGATACCGGGCGGAGGCTCTTATATTTTGGGCAAGGTTGGAAACATTCAATTAGACATCACAACAGCTTCTCAAAAAGTCTTAGTAACTTCTTCATTTAATATTCGATCGGCCAGGTTCGTGAGAGTAACTAAGGGATAAAGAAAGAATGATTTCCTGGAATAGAGTTTTTATCGATATAATGTTGTTTGGCGCAGTAATATTGCTTCCGTGGTGGGTTGCTACTTTTATGATTGTTTATGAATTTTTTTTGTTTGATAACTTTTTTGAGTTAATTATTTTTGGTTTAATGTTCGATATGTTGTATGGAGTTGAGACATTTGGAACAGGTAATAGTCACCCAATATTTTTTGTTATTGCCTCAGTTTTATATATAATCTTAAATAAGTTGAAGCGATATTTAAGGTCATATGCCTAAAAAGAAAAGTAAGAAATTTTTAACTGATATAGATCCTGATCAGATTTTTTTGGACTCTAGCAACTTGCCGTCCTTCGACGTGGACATGTTTGAAGGGAGGATTGAGAAGCCTATTGCGAAAACAGCCTTAACTTTATTGGGGATTATTTTTGCTGCCATTGTCATTATGTTTATGGGCCGGGCATATTTTTTACAGATTACATGGGGCGGATACTATGCTGATCGAAGTGCGTCGAATAGTTTGAAACGAATTTCGATTGCATCTCCACGTGGAATAATTTATGACCGCAATGGCGTGAAGCTGGCTTGGAGTGAGCTTGCTGATCGAACGTACGTTACGCAAAGTGGACTGTCCCAGCTTATTGGTTATGTTGGCTATCCATCCGACGCACAGATCAAGTCTTCTACGTCTACATCCCCAGAAGATTTGGTTGGTAAAGATGGAATAGAAGAAAAGTATAATGACTGGTTACGCGGTGTTGATGGTTCGAAAATTGTCGAGGTAGACGCTCGTGGAAATGTGCAGTCAGAATATCTATACGAGCCAGGTAAGCCAGGTGGAGACATGTATTTGTCTGTTGACGAACGGCTCTCGGAGAAGTTTTATGAATATATAGAAAATTTATCTCACGAATACAATTTTAAGGGCGGTGCCGGAGTTATTATGAATGTCCAAACAGGTGAGATTATTGCGATGACTAGTTATCCTGAATACGAACCAGGTGTCTTGTCAAAGGGGGATGATCGTGCGCTAATAAATGGATATATTAATGATAATAATAGACCATTTTTAAACCGTAATGTGTCTGGTCTCTATACTCCGGGTTCAATCGTTAAACCCATTTTTGCAATGGCTGCTTTGAAAGAAGGGGTTATTACTCCAGAGCAGAAGATTTTTAGTAAGGGTTATATCTCTATTCCCAATCCTTTTTTCCCCGGCAAAGAATCTATTTTTAAAGATTGGAAGGCGCATGGCTGGGTTGATATGAGGCGAGCGTTGTCTGTTTCCTCCGACGTATACTTTTATGAGATTGGTGGAGGATTCCAAGATCAGAAGGGGTTGGGTATCGACAAACTTGGTGAGTATGCAAGAATGTTTGGTCTTGGGACAACCACAGGTATTGCGCTTAATAAAGAGGGAGATGGCAATATTCCGTCTCCGGCATGGAAGCTCAAAAATTTTAATGGTGATCCATGGCGTATTGGTGATACGTACCATAGCGCGATTGGTCAGTACGGATTTCTTGTTACACCACTTCAAATGGTTCGCGCGGTCGCGGCGATTGCGACCGATGGTAAATTGATAACACCCCAGATCTTTAAATCATCTGTGCCGGCGGAGTATAATATTATTAATGTTCCTCAAGAAGATTTTGAAATAGTAAAACAGGGAATGAGAGAGGGTGTGACTGATTCTGATGGCACAGCTAGGGCGCTCAACGTACCTCAAGTGACAGTTGCGGCTAAAACTGGAACGGCCGAGTTGGGGGTGAGCAAGGCTCTTGTCAACTCTTGGGGTGTCGGCTTTTTTCCCTACGAAGCGCCACGATATTCGTTTGCACTTGTTATGGAGAAAGGGTCGAGGGAAAACACGGTCGGCGCGAACTTGGCGATTAGAAATTTGATAGAATGGATGGCAATAAATACACCGGAGTATTTTAAATAATGATAACTTTTAAAGAACTAAATAAGGGAGGGTATGAAAATTTTACAAAAGATGTCAATTTGCCGCTGACTCAAAATGCTTTTTATGGCGAGTGGCAAATAATGAATGGGAAAAAGGTTTATAGATTTTCTATCGAGAATGATTCTAAGCTGACTGGTGTTTTTCAGGTTGTAAAGAATAAAATATTGGCTGGAAAATTTTATCTATACATCCCACATGGGCCGATATTCTTCCAAGATCCTGGTGCGGGATTTGAGACGGAATTTCAAAAATTAGCCCAAGATTTGTTAGGAAAAGAAAAGGCCGTTTTTTTGCGTTTTGATTCTGCTCCACGGTCAAAATTCTCGGCAGTCCCAAACTATATGTATGATGGCAGTTTTCAGCCGAAGTATGAGTGGGTACTGGATCTAGATAAATCAGATGATGAAATATTGGCCAAAATGAAAAAGGTTAATAGATATACGATCAGACAAGCAGAGAAACTAGGTGCGAAAGTTGAGATTATAGATGAAAATTTTGGGAACTATTTCGATAAATTTTATGAGTTGATTTCAAAAACTGCCGCGCGCGACGAATTTTCGCACTTTCCGAAAGAGTACTATCAAAAGATATTTGATGCCTGCGAAAAAGATAGGAACGCTTTTTTGACCGTGGGTCGTTATGGAGGAGAAGTGTTGCTCGTTAATTTGTATTTAAAATTTGGCGATACGGTTTACTTCCTTTTTAGTGGTTCGGATGATACTGAGCGCCGGGTTGGTTACACGTATTTGGCGCAGTGGGAAGCTCTTAAAGAAGCCAAAAGATTAGGATTTAAGGTTTACAACTTTGGTGGATATGCTCCTGAAAATTGCAAATATATTTTTTATAAAAAATGGTCAGGCTTCAGTGACTTCAAGCGTCGCTTTGGCGGTAGAGTCATTGAGTATGGGGATTTCCACGATATTGTCGGCGATAAGTTTTGGTATTTTGTTTATAAAACTAAAAGACTTGTTACTTCTATAAAAAAGAGATTGAATTAGGAGATCTTTACTTCGGTCTAGTCATGTGATAGTTATAGGAGGGTATTTGGGTCATTGTCATGTTTTAATGAAGGAGGTCATCATAATGGCTAAGTATATTTTGGTTGAAGAGGTTGTTAGAAAGGGTAATTGGGCGATATATTCTACGGTTGATCATCTAATGGATCGTGAGCCGTGTCTGTGGAATAGTGAAGTCGTTCTGATTGATATTCGTAATGACATTGCAATCTTTGACGTTACAAACGATAAAGGTTTCAACCTCACTGTTTTGGTAAATCGACGCCCAAATCAAAAGTTTACTGAGATGGATGACCAGAGTGTAGACGCATATCTTGTGAAACTTAAGGGAACGCTTACAAAGTAGTTTAGGCAAGGAGGTTTGTAGAAATGGCAAAGGATGAGAAGTTTTTTCAGGAGATTGGAACAATCACGATTGAGACCCGAAATACTGGCAGCAAGAGTGAGCATCAGGGTTTTGTTTTCCGCCCTGAACACAGCAAGAGTCAGTGGTGGGAATTGCGCTCTGAGACTGATTTGCTGTTTCCAGATATTGAGAATGACGAGCTGAAAGAGTTTGTCGGTAAGAAAGTAAATTTGGTTGCCAAGAAAATCAGTGGGAAGGTCCTGCTGGTCGAGCTTGTAACGGTGGTGTAAAGGAAAAGGAGATGGATAATGTTTATTTATAATCCTGTTGATGAGAATAGGCCTGAATTCGAAGATGGAGTGGTTGTTGTTGTATTTAAGCCGGGAGTTACCGAGGTGGTTGCAGCTGCGAAGGTTGAAGCGCTCGGGTTACAACTTACTTCATTTTATGAGCAACTAGGTCAGGGCATGGTTTCGGTGCCAGTTGGTAAGGAAGATTACTTTGTTTCTGAGCTTAGCAAGCTTGGCGACCTAGTGGATTCAGCAGAGCGCTCAATCCTGGCCTACATTCAGAAAGGAGGACTTCTGTGAATGACAAAAATGAGACCTGGAATCCTGATTTGAAGTTCATTGAGTTTATGAGAAGTGAAATCAAAAGAGATTCTGGTGGAGACACGGATTCTCCAGCCGTCGGTAGTTCCGAAGGAGCTCTTTCGTTCAACGATATGGTTGACGCAATGGTAAAGGGTTCAACTATGGGAAGAATTATGTATAAGAATCTCCAAGATAATCCGGCTAATCTTGAAAGATACAGGACCTGGCTGGAGAGTTAATAGTTATCCCCGTACCAGAAATGGTATGGGGATTTTTCTTTACTATTTCCATTTCACATGGTAGTTATAGTATGTAATTTGGACTTTGACACAAATTTAAAAATCGTAAGGAGGTTTAGATGTCATCTGAGGGAAACAAGTCTAGTTCTGGGTTGGTTAATATTGGCAGTTTGTATGAGATTTCTTCTCCTGATGCGGAATGCTGGGATCTTAAGTTGGGGTCAATGTTTCGTGCCGCACTTGCTGTGAGACAGAACGCTCAAGCACCATACTCAAAGTTTTTGGTTGGCGCTGCGGTTGAGAGTGAAAAAGGGAACGTGTATGTGGGATGTAATGTGGAGCGATGCTCTTACTCTCAGGGCACGCATGCTGAGCAGAACGCAGTTGATACTATGATCGCCGTGGAAGGAAGCGTTAAAATCAAGAGATTGGTTCTAGCTGGAGCAATGTCGGGTGATAACATTCCGATTGAGTATCACGGCAGAGCTCATTCCGGTATTTGTGGGTGTGATAGTAAACTTGTTTTGTCATGTGGACATTGCCGGCAGATAATCTGGGAGAATTGCCTCGGAGACAAGTCTGTTAGAATATACACTTTATCAATGAGTGGGCATGTGTTCCAAATAAATATAGGCGACCTGTATCCATTCCCATTTGGCCCGGAAGATATTGGCGTAAAATATGGAAATATTGGAGGACAAAATGGCTAATGTAATTGCGGCAGATAAACCAGTGACAGCAACGGGTAAGCAGTATCACCTTGAAACAGAACCAGATGATCTTGCCCCACGATGTCTTTTGGTTGGTGATCCTGGGCGCGCAGAGTTGATCGCGACTACGCTTTTTACCGGAGCGAAGAAGGTTGGGGATCACCGTGGTCTAAAGTCGTTTACTGGTAAAGTTGGCGACATGCCAATTTCTGTTGTGACTACTGGAATGGGTAGTGCAACAACCGGTATTGTATTACCAGAGGCAGTTCGTTCTGGGGCCAGAATATTTGTTAGAGTTGGTTCCTGTGGAACCTTGTGGAAGGAACCTAAGATTGGTGATTCTGTAATCTGTACTGGTGCGGTTAGGTTGGATGGTGCAAGTGAGAATTGGGCGCCGATTCAGTATCCGGCGGTTGCAGACTATCGAGTTGTTTCAAAACTAACCGAAGCGGCTAAAGAGCTTGGACTGCCGCATTTTGTAGGCATTGGAGCAACGACTACTTGTTTTAATGAAGGTCAAGCTAGACCAGATGATAATGGATATGTTCCACCGAGGCTTAGGGCGCTGCATGACGAATTGACAGAGCGTGGAGTGCTCTTCTACTCAATGGAGGAGGCCACCTTGTTTGTTTGGTGTACCACTCACGGTGGTTATGCGGCCGGAGCAATTGATGCAATTTATGCAAATCGCCAGACGAATGAGTTCGGAGTTAAAGGCGAGGAAGAGGCTGCACGAATAGCGATTCTGGCGCTCCAAAAAATGTTATGATCAAGCCGACACTACGTCAGAGTTTGTGGAATGATACACTTGAACTTTTTTACTTTGGTCTTGACGGGTTTCGGTATTGGTATGAACTCCGTTCTGTATTGTGCGATTCATTAGGCTATTCTGAAGTCGCGACAGAAGCATTGGGAAATCTCAGCGAGATATGTAGTGGACTTGGGTTTGGTGAAGTTTTGATGCCGAGTCCTGAGAATAAGGTAAGGCTCATTAAGGCAACGGAAATACCAAACAGGATCAAATGTTCGTCTACTGCGAATCTTTGGCGTGGCATTAAAGCCGACGGGCTGCAACGTATCCCGAGAGGGAGTGCTTTCGCGATGCTCGGGGGTGATTGTCCTATTGGGTTGATGCAAGATAGTAATACGAAAGAAATTTGCGCTGGACATATTTGTCGTGAAAATATGACAAATGGTTTGTCGTCCATGGCAGATGCCATGTTTAGTACATTCGGTAGTTCGTGCGGTACTCTTAAAACTTTTATCGGATGTGGTATCAATCCGAAACATTTTGTTCACAGGTGGGATGATCCAAAATTCGGTGAAATGAACCGTGAATTGACAGAGCGAATCATAGGTCTTTATGGTCGACAGGCAATTGTTGGGTCGTACAAAAAAGGGTGCATCGATCTTAAAGCTCTCTGGTTCGCTGCTCTTAAACGATCTAGTAAGGTGTCAGTTTGGGATATGGAGACTGACGACGTTGATACATATGGAGATCATTCATATGGAAGTAATCGGCGTGATGGGATCAGTAGTCGAAACTTGGTCCTTGCCATTAATCGTGCCTAGAGGGTATTTGTCTCCGCGCCAGGGTGGTGTGGGGATTTTTATTTTTGACTTTGTGGGCAAAACAGTATAATATGTTTGAATATGAATACAAAAGACGTAGAATATTTAACAAAGGAAAAATTAAAACAACTAGAGGAAGAGCTTAAGCAGGCTAAAACAGTGAGACGTAGAGAGATTGCGGAGGCTCTTGAGTTTGCAAAGTCATTGGGTGATTTGTCAGAAAACGCCGAATATCAGCAGGCAAGAGAAGCTCAGGCTGAGCTCGAAGATAGGATAACTGTGATTGAAGATATCTTAAAGAGAGCTGTCGTGGTTACCGAAGGTGCCATGAAAAATGATGGATCAACGATCTCTATGGGCGCAACTGCGATTATAAAAAAGGAGGGAGAGACTGAAACAAGGAAATGCAAAATTGTTGGTTCTGAAGAAGCAGACATCTTAAGTTGCAAAATCTCCAACGAGAGTCCTTTGGGTATGACAATGCTTGGTAAGCGAGTTGGCGAAAAGTTTACTGTTATTACTCCAAAAGGAAAGGTTAACTATATTGTAGTTTCTGTTGAGTAGTCTGGCTGGTTTAAATTTCTTTAAAAATGTCGACACTCGAAGAGATACGCGAAGAGCGCATCAAAAAAATAAATATTTTAAAATCGGCCGGCTTTGACCCATATCCTGCCGAGACTAATCGTTCTTTAGAGAATGGCATATTTTTGAATTCATTCCAGAGTTATGCTGACTCGCAAGAGGAGATTGTTCTTGCTGGAAGGATAATGTCTCTTCGTATCCAGGGAGGCATTGTTTTTGCTGACCTTTTTGATGGCACAGCACGTGTGCAGTCAATTCTTCGGAAAGATGATATTGGCGATAAAATGTTTGATCTGTTTTTAAATACCGTAGACTCGAGTGATTTTATTGAGGTGAAGGGCAGAGCATTTATAACCAAGAGAGGAGTGAATTCACTCCTCGGTAGTGAGTGGAGGATGCTGTCTAAGAGCCTGAGGCCAATCCCTGATGAATGGTTTGGACTTAAGGATGAGGACGAGAGATATAGGAAACGATATATCGATATACTCCTAAATTCCGAAGTTGCCGAGCTTATTAAAAAGCGATCAGTTTTTTGGAATTCTGTGAGAGGTTTTATGATCAACAGAGGATTTACAGAGGTTGAAACTCCTGTACTCGAAACGATGACCGGAGGCGCGGAAGCAAGACCTTTTATTACTCATCATAATGCGCTTGATACCGAAGTGTACCTCCGTATTTCAGTTGGAGAGCTATGGCAGAAGAAGTTGGCGGTTGCAGGATTGCCAAAAACCTTTGAAATTGGGAGAATCTTTCGAAACGAAGGGATGTCGCATGAACATGCCAATGACTATACTTCTTTTGAATTCTATGAGGCATACGGTGATGCGCGAACAGGAGTGCCCATGATCAAAGAGTTGTATTGTACTGTTGCAAAGGAGACGTTTGGAAAGCTTGAATTTGAAATTAACGGATTTAAACTTGATTTTGGTCGTGAGTGGGGCAATTATGACTTCAATGAGTTGATGAAAAAGGAGTACGGTTTTGATCCACGTGACGTTAAGATTGATGCGGTAGTGGACGAACTAAGGAAACATAAAATCGATCATGAAAAGAGTGTTGACTTGGGGAGAGGAGTGGATTTACTTTGGAAGAGAATAAGGAGAACAATTGGTGGACCGGCAGTTTTGACCGGTATGCCTGTGTATCTCGAGCCTCTGGCTAAAAAGAATGCTCAGGATAACCGAGTCGTGGACCGATTCCAAATTCTTATTGCCGGCAGTGAGGTGGGTAAGGCCTTTAATGAATTAAATGATCCGATTGATCAACGAGAGAGATTTATGGGGCAAGAAAAATTGCGTGAAGCTGGTGATGAAGAGGCACAAATGGCTGATCTTGAATATGTCGAAGCCATGGAGTATGGCATGCCGCCAATTTTCGGTTTTGGTGTTTCTGAAAGACTTTTTAGCTTTCTGGCCGGCAGGAGTATCCGCGAAGCACAAATCTTCCCGTTAATGAAAAGAAAGTAGCTTAGCTCTATATTTCAAGGGAATTCTCACTTTAAGGTGGGAATTTTTAGTTTATCCACACTTATATTTGGTTGAGCAGTTTATCTAAGTGGTATATAATGCTAATCAAGTGTGACAAAGTGGTATAAAAAAGCAATGCTAATTGGAGAACACAAACACACATTAGACCCCAAAAAAAGACTTTCTCTTCCTTCGAAATTTAGAAAGGAGATGGGAGACGAGGTTGTTGTGACTCGTGGATTGGATGGTTGCCTCTTTGTGTATACGGTTACTGAATGGTCCAGAGTGGCCGAACAATTTTCCAAGATGAATATGCTACATGCAGATAGTCGAAGTATCAACAGATTTATGTTGGCCGGAGCGACAGAGGTTGAGATAGATTCACTTGGTCGGGTTTTGATTCCAGAAGTTCTCAAGGAGTTCGCTGGCTTAAAGGAGAAAGTGGCTATTATCGGAGTTCACACGCGACTAGAAATTTGGGATGAAGAGAAGTGGAAGGAGTATAAGGGAGCAATAGAGAGAGAGGCCGATAAATTGGCTGAGAAGTTGGGCGAGGCTGGTGCCATATAAGTATGGAGCAAATATTAGATGGGACATTTGGTGGCGGAGGTCACTCCGAACTTATTTGCAAGAAAGTTGGTAAAGATGGACGACTTATAGCCATCGACGCTGACTCTGATGCGATTGAGAGATCTAAAAAAAAGAAATTATCCGCATGTGGGTTTGATTTAGTTATCTCGAACTTTCGGAATTTGGATTTAGTGCTAAAAGAACGCGGAGTCGCTACTCTTAATGGCGCTCTATTTGATTTAGGATTAAGTTCATATCAACTTGATGAGTCATCTCGTGGATTTACGTTCCAGAAGGATCAGCCACTCAAGATGACATTTCATAATGAGGTTGGTGAAGATCGATTAACCGCAGAAGAGATCTTAAATAATTGGGATGAGCAGAATCTGGCCGATGTGATTTACGGTTATGGGGGGGAACAATTTTCAAGAAGGATAGCTAATGGTATCGTCGAAGCGAGAAAGGCCAGTCCCCTTAAAACTACGTTTGAATTGGTGAAGGTAATCGAAAAATCTGTGCCGAATTTTTATAAAAATAAAAAGTTGCATTTTGCCACTAAAACTTTTCAGGCCATTCGTATCGCGGTAAACGATGAGATGGGTGCCCTCCGAGAAGCTCTCTTTAAAGTTTGGTTTCTTCTTGTTTCTGGTGGGAGACTTTCTGTGATCTCTTTTCATGAGCTGGAGGACAGGGCGGTAAAAGTTTTTCTGAAAGAGATGAAAGTTGTAAACAGCGCTAAAATAATTACCAAAAAGCCGATTACTCCTTCTGATATTGAACTTTCATTAAACCCTCGTGCAAGAAGCGCAAAGCTGCGAATCGCTCAAAAAATATAAATTATGAATCTTCGAAAATTACAAAGATATTTGGAAGAATATGCGAAGTATATATCAATTATGTTGATGTCTTTTGTGGTGACTCTTTCAGTTCTATATATCTATTTTATAAATTTGTCTGTTTTGGATACAATGACGAGACAACAAAACGATCGACTCATCTCAGTTGCGTCCTCAGATATTGGCATTCTTGAGAATGACTATATTAATTTGAGAGACAGTTTAAATCTAGGTGTGGCAAAAACAATGGGGTTTAATGATGATTTTAGCAAAATTCATTTTAGTAGTGAGAATTCTAATGTAGCGGGCAGCATTTCGCTTCGAGGTAATGAAATATAGTTATCTGAAAAGAATATACGTTTTGTCGATCATCGCCGTGACCTTCTCTCTGATCCTTGTGGTCAGACTTTTTCTTATTCAGATTGTGAATGGAAATGATTACACTCAGATGGGTGATCGCCAGTATTTAAAACCCTCATCAGATATTTTTTCCCGTGGATCGATTTTTTTTCAAGAAAAAGATGGAACATTGATTTCTGCCGCCACTTTAAAGACTCAATATATTGTAGCAATTAATCCTAATTTAATTCTAGATCCGTCCGATGCCTTCGCTAAGATAAATTCAATTTACACGATCAACAGGGACACTTTTATGGAAATGTGTAAGAAAAAAAATGATCCATATGAGGTTGTGTTCAAAACGTATGATAGTACGATTTCTGATAAAATTAAAAGCCTTGGAATTAGTGGTTTGGGTATATATAAAGAAAATGTTAGGTCATACCCAGGGGGAAAGCTTGCCGCTCACGTGTTGGGTCTCGTTGCTCAAGATAAGTCTGAGGGAGACAGGTTCGCTGGCAGATATGGTCTCGAAAGGTTTTATGACACAATTTTGAGAAAGGATTCGAGCACTTTGTATGGTAACTTTTTTGCTGAAATGTTTTCTAATGTTAAAAAGACTGTGTCGTCTAGTGATCAAACATTTGTATCTGGGGATATTGTGCTTAGTATTGAACCAAATGTTGAGTCGTTTATAAGTAAGGAGATTGATAACCTTAAAGTTGCATGGAATCCTGAATCAATTGGGGCGGTAATTATAGAACCCAAGACCGGTAGAATAATTGCGTCTTCTTTTTTACCAGATTTTGATCCAGGAAACTTTAGTCAGGAAAAGGTTTCTACTTTTTCAAACCCATTAGTGGAGAATGTTTTTGAACTGGGTTCTATTGTAAAACCTCTCACCATTTCGTCTGGGATAGATTCGGGTGTAATTAAGACAAATACACAATACGATGACAAAGGCTTCGTGCTCTTGAATGGTAAGAGGATCGAAAATCATGATAAGTTGGCCATGGGCAGAGTTGATATGCAAGCTGTTCTTGACAATTCTTTAAATACGGGTGCTGTGTTTGTAATGCAGCAGTTGGGGAGAGAGAAATTTAGGGGCTATATGAAGGCATTTGGACTAGGAGAAAAGACTGGGATTGATTTACCGACCGAAACTCATGGATTAGTTGGTAATTTAAATAGTAAATATGAAGTTGACTATGCGACTGCAGCCTTTGGACAAGGCATAGCTCTGACGCCGATTGGTGCCATTCGAGCTCTTTCTGTTTTGGCAAATGGTGGTCTTCTTGTAAGACCTCACCTTGTGGATAGAATAGAAGGCAATATGGGCATCACCAAAATAATAGATACTACCGCAGAGCGTAGAGTTCTCACGGCAACGACGTCAGAGGAGGTGACAAGCATGCTCGTTCATGCTTTTGAACATGGTTTGTTGGGCGGTAAATATATGATTAAGCAATATAGTGTTGCTGCAAAAACTGGCACTGCACAGATTCCCGATGGTAAGGGTGGGTATAGTGATAAGACGCTACATTCTTTTTTTGGTTACTTCCCGGCATATAATTCTAGATTTTTAGTATTTCTTTACATGGTTGATCCAAAAAATGGGGCTCGATATTCTTCAGATACTCTTTCACAACCATTTGTAAACATAACCAAGTTTTTGCTAAATTATTACGAGGTGCCCCCTGATAGATAACATATGATTAAACGGACAATAAAATTTATATTAATTTCCATATTAACTCTCGAGGCAAGAGTAGTTGTTTGGAAATATCGCCCTAAAATTATAGGGGTTACAGGTAACGCCGGTAAGACTGGGACCAAAGAAGCGATCGCCGCTGTTTTAGGCTCTGACTTTTCTGTTTGGAAGAATGAGAAGAGTTACAATAGTGATATAGGTATCCCTTTAACTATTCTTCACTGTCAGAACGCATGGTCTAATATTTATCTTTGGGTTAAAAATATATTGGAGGGATTAATTTTAATTTTACTTCGACACAACTATCCCGAATGGCTCGTACTTGAGGTGGGAGCAGATAGGCCGGGAGATATAAAAAAGTTTATATCTTGGATTAGGCCAGAGATGGTTGTTGTGACGAGAATTGGAGAAACTCCAGTTCATGTTGAAAATTTTTCGAGCAGGGACGAGTTGATTAAGGAGAAGATGGAATTAGTTAAAGCACTGCGCCCGGGCGGTTACCTTATTTTAAATGCTGATGATCCAGACGTGTTGAGGATGAAGGATATGGTATTGGGCGCTCAGGTTGTTACTTTCGGGTTTTCTCCTAAAGCGAACTTAAGAGCATCAAATTATCACATAGCATATAATGAGGTAGAACATGTAAAAATGCCCTGCGGAATTGGTTTTAGGATTGATTATGTCGGTAACGTAATCCCTATTCGAGTGAGTGGTATTATTGGAAGACATAATGTTTACTCGGCGCTTGCTGCTTGCGCAGTTGGAATTTCTTTGCGAGTTAATTTTATTATTATGGCAGAAGCGGTCGCCAAGTATGAGAGACCTGTCGGCAGGCTGAAGTTACTTGAGGGTATAAATAATTCAATAATTTTAGATGATACATATAATTCGTCACCTGCTGCAGTCTCATTGGCCCTGGAGTCGTTAGCAGATATTGATACGTCCGGCAAAAAGTTTATTGTTCTTGGTGATATGCTTGAACTAGGTAAGCATACTATGAACGAACATTTGTCTGTGGGAAAAAAGGTTTCACAGTATGGCGACGTCTTAATTACGGTTGGTCAACGTGCCAAACATATCGCTCAGGGTGCGCGCGAATCTGGAATGGATCAGAAAAATATTTTGTGCTTTAGTGATCCTTATGAGGCGGGATTATACTTGAAAGAAAAATTATCACCTGGCGACATTGTATTAATAAAGGGTTCTCAGGGAATGAGAATGGAAAGGGTTGTGGAAGAAATTTTGGCTCGTCGGGATCAAAAGAAGTTACTTTTAGCGCGTCAAGACGAAGAGTGGCTTAAAAGGTAATGTATATAAAGGTTAAAGTTACTACCGGAGTTAAGGGTGAATCTGTCGAAAGATTGAAAGATGATCTTTTAAAAATTTCTGTTAGAGAAAAACCAGAAAGGAATTTGGCGAACGACAGAGTTAAGGAGTTGCTGGCCGCTTTCTTTGGGATTACTGTTGGTAAGGTCAGGTTAATCTCTGGACACCATAGTAGAAGTAAAATTTTTTCAATATCAAATTAAAAACCCCCTTTGACTTCAGGGGATCATAGAAGAGACTTTTTACTAAATACTATATAAAGAACTGTACCCGCTGGTCCCGAGAATCCGGTAATGTCTTCGGCAAAAGTTGTACCTCGCTCTAACCAATGATCCAATGTTGTGCTTGCAATCTTGGGGAAATGGACATGAACGTTTCTGGATCCGAAACAAAAGTCTATATGCCGTGAGGTCAATATTTTTAGGGGCTTAATTGTCACGATTTTGTCGGGACCAGAAAGAATTATTGCCACACGTCTAGACTCCAGCTTTGAATCAAGACCAATATATTGACCGGGGAAGTATCGGGGTGTATTTTTGACCATAGCCACCTCTCTTTCAAATCTGTCTTTAGTTATAAGCATATTATTGTAAATGTCAACATATCTTTACAAAAGTATAAAACAATGATATACTGCAAATACAATAAGTTCATTAAAAACCAATAGTTTTTTTCTTACAGTTGGGAAGGAGAGGAACCATGGCTGACGAAGATTCTAACGAAGTTGATGTAGATGTGGTTGCGATCCAGAAGGCGAGACTGAAGAAGGAGATCGAATTGCGAAAAGAGGAATCCCGAAAGAGAGCGCGACGGATAACCCTTAAGGCTCTTGAAGAACTTCGTGATCCGTCATCTAACCCATTCGCGGAACTCGGCAAGCTTTATCGAGGGACGACGCTCAGTAGACTCTCCTCCGAAAAGGCTGCCGCTAAGGAAGCGCGCCGTCAGAAGAGGCTTGAAGCCACACGAGTGGGACTAGCCCTTATCCATGAGGAGATGGTGCATAAGAAGCCCGTGGTTTCCTCATCGCCACAAAAGCAAAAGCAGCGGACTCAGAAGTCTGACCGCAACAAGAAGAGTGGTTCACAGGATTCGTCACATCGACCTCGACGTGAGCTGGTGGTCAACGAGGAGGATGTGCCGGAGGAATATCTTTACGGCACTGCCAAAAGTAAGCGTCGACGAAGGGTACGTAGATCTTAGGGTTTAGTTGCCCTCTCGATTAGTTTCGAGAGGGCTATTTTTTTAAAAACTTGACTAACACTTTCAATAATTTATAATGCTTATACAAATAGTATGTCAGACGAAAATAATCAACAAAACAAAGATAGTTCCGAAGAAGATATCATAATGGATGATGACATCGAGCTGTCCTTGGAAGATTCGGCTCTAGATTTTCAAGATAAAGTTAAAAAACTTAAGAGTAAACTTAAGGATATCACAAAAGAAAAAGAGGAGTACTTAAACGGTTGGCAAAGGTGTAGGGCAGATTTTGTGAATGCCAAAAAGGCGACAGAACGAGATCGGACTGGACTTATGGAAACGATCACCGAATCGTTGGTTAAGGATCTTTTGCCTGTATTAGATAGTTTTGATTTGGCGTTTCAAAATAACGGTGGAACAAATACTGCTCCGGAGGTTTGGCGTCAGGGCTTCTCTGGTATATACTCTAAAATGTTAGATGCACTTCAACGGTATGGACTTCGGCAGATAGGAGAAATTGGAGAAAAGTTTGATATAAAAAAACATCAGCCGGTTGCTATGATGGACGTAGGTGAGGAAGGGTTAGATGATACTGTAACCGAAGTCTTCCAGAAGGGTTATATGGTAAACGAGAGAGTTATAAGGCCAGCAAAAGTGAAAGTGGGGCAATTTAGGAAAAGTGAGTAATTAAATAAAAAACATGTCAAAAATATTAGGAATAGATTTGGGAACCACGAACTCTGCGATGGCGATCGTTGAGGGTGGAGAACCAAAGATAATAGAAAATGCGGAAGGAGTTAGGACCACTCCGTCTGTTGTAGCTATCTCGAAAGCGAATGAAAGGTTGGTTGGTCAATTGGCCAAGAGGCAGAGCGTTACAAACCCACAGAATACTATTTATGGTATCAAAAGGTTTATGGGCCACAGATTTGACGACAAGGAAGTTCAGAAGGATAAAGCAGCTGTTCCCTTTACAGTTGAGGCGGGTGCTGATGGTGGTTCAAAAGTAAAGATGCGAGACCAGTTCTATACTCCTGAAGAGATTTCGTCGATGATCTTACAAAAGTTGAAGACTGATGCCGAGGCAAAGCTTGGCGAGAAAATAACTGAGGCAGTTATTACTGTGCCGGCTTATTTTAGTGATGCACAACGACAGGCGACAAAGAATGCGGGCGAGATTGCTGGCTTTACTGTTAAGAGAATAATTAATGAACCAACAGCAGCAGCTTTGGCCTACGGTTTTAATAAAAAGAAGAATGAGAAGATCGCTGTCTATGATTTTGGTGGAGGAACTTTTGATATTTCGGTTCTCGAAATTGGTGACGATGTGATAGAAGTTAAGGCCACAGATGGAGATAGTCATATGGGCGGTGAAGACATCGACCAGAAGATTATAAAGTGGATTGTCGATGAGTTTAAAAAGCAAAGCGGGATCGACGTTTCGACTGACCCGTTAGCACTTCAAAGACTGAAGGAGGCCGCAGAAAAAGCCAAACATGACCTATCGAACGTAAAAGAGGTCGAGATCAATATTCCATTTATCACTTCTGACGCGGCTGGCCCAAAGCATTTATTGATGCAGATGACGAGAGCTATCCTCGAGGGACTTGCCTCTGAATATATCAAAAGATCTGTTGAAATTACCAAGAGGGCTGTGGAAGCATCTAGATTTAAGTTTTCCGAAATAGACGAAGTGATTATGGTTGGTGGACAGACGAGAATGCCAGCGATTATTGATGCCGTGAGAGAAGTATTTGGCAAGGAGCCGAATCGAAGCATTAATCCAGATGAAGTTGTTGCGGTCGGAGCCGCAATTCAGGGCGGCATCATGCAGGGAGATGTAAAGGATGTTTTACTTCTCGATGTGATCCCACTGTCTCTTGGAATTGAGACTATGGGTGGGGTGTCGACAAAGTTAATCGATAAAAATACGACAATTCCAACCTCTAGAACACAAATATTTTCAACGGCGGCCGATAATCAAACGTCTGTTGAGATTCACGTCATTCAGGGTGAGAGACCTATGGCTGTTGATAACAAAACTCTGGGAAAGTTTATGCTTGATGGGATAGCGCCGGCGCCAAGAGGTTTGCCACAGGTTGAAGTTTCGTTTGATGTTGATGTTAATGGTATCTTGAGCGTAGCTGCTAAGGATAAGGCAACAAGTAAATCACAATCAATCAAGATTCAGGCGCGTGGCGGATTAAGTCAGGAAGATATCGATAAGATGAAGAAGGATGCCGAGGTGCATGCTGCAGATGATCAAAAGAAGAAAGAGGGGGTTGATATAATAAATAATGCTGACGCCCTTATTGTTACGGCTGAAAAGAGTTTGAAGGAGGCCGAAGGTAAGGTCTCGGCCGATATCGTCACGGGGGTTAGATCAAAAATCGATGTACTTAAAAAGTTGAAAGATGAAAGAAAAATTGATGAAACAAAAAAGGCGACTGACGAACTTTTTACCGAAATGCAGAAGATTGGCGAAGCGATCTATAAAAATAACCAGAATAATCCTGAGCAGGCGGGTGGTCCTGATGAACCAAAGAAAGATGATAATATTAGGGATGCGGAGTTTGACGAGGGCAAAAAGTAATCTAGAAATAACTTAAAATAATTCATGGACTATTACCAAATTCTTGGTGTAGAAAAGAAGGCGTCGAAGGACGATATTAAAAAGGCTTTTCATAAACTTGCTCACAAGTATCACCCCGATAAAAATAATGGTGATGAGAAAAAGTTTAAAGAGGTGAACGAGGCCTATCAGGTCCTCTTGGACGACAAGAAGAGAGCGGAGTATGATGCTTACGGCAGAGTTTTTAGTGGTGGCGGAGCACCAGGTGGTCCTGGCGATGCTGGGAATGGTTTTGGCGGCTTCGACTTCGGTGATCTTTTTAGAAATGGACAAAGTGGCGGATCTGGCCAACCTGACTTAGAGGATTTGTTCCAGGGATTTTTTGGTGGAGCACGCGGTGGTGCTAGTAGAACTCGACGCGGTAGGGATATTTCTATTGATCTTGAAATAAATTTTTCGGAGTCTATTTTTGGAACCGAGAGAAAGGTATTGATCACGAAGGTTGGTCTTTGTGAAACCTGCGGCGGAAGTGGAGCAAAGAAGGGATCATCTTTAATTAAGTGCGCACAATGCGGTGGCAAAGGTAGGCTAAAAGAGACGAGAAGATCCATCCTTGGTACATTTACTACAGAAAGCGAATGTGACAATTGTGCAGGATCGGGCGAGGTCCCAAAGGAAAAGTGTTCAGTTTGCGGCGGTCAAGGTGTACTAAAGAAAAATGAGGAGATAGCCATAAAGATTCCGCCAGGCATAGAGGATGGCGAGATGATCAGACTTAATGGACAAGGGGAGGCCGTGGCAAAAGGAATGCCAGGAGATTTGTATGTAAAAATTCACGTTGAGTCACATCCCGTATTTAGTCGAGAAGGCAACAATTTGGTAATGGACCTGTCTGTAAAGTTGAGTGACTCATTACTTGGCGCGACGTATGACGTTACCACACTTGATGGCCCAATTAAGTTAAAAATTCCTCAGGGGGTTACGTTTGGCGAAATACTTAGAGTCAAGGGTAAGGGCGTTCCTGTTGATAAATATAGACGCGGTGATCTACTTGTGAGGATATTAATTAAGATACCTTCTCGATTATCTAAGAAGGCACTTGATATGGTTGAAAAACTGAAAGAAGAAGGTTTATAGTCAACAAGTGATTGCCCACAAATTTTATACAAACTCCGAACGTTCTTGGGTGGCCATGCTCGATGCGATTAAGACTGCCCAAAAAAATATCTATTGGGAGAGTTATATATTTGAAGACGACATGTCTCCCCAGTTTAACTTTTTTGACACTTTAATTGCTAAGGCACGTCGGGGTGTAAGGGTTGCGATAGTTTTGGACGGTTTTGGTAGTCTTGGATTGAGCAACCAGTCGATTACACGACTTACAGAAGCGGGCGTTGATATTGTGTTTTTCAATCGTTGGTTTAGAAGGATCCATAGAAAAGTTTTAATCGTGGACAACTCTCTCGTTTTCTTGGGCGGAGTTAACATCGGTGATAAATACAAGAAGTGGATGGATTTGCATGTGCGATTAAGTGGGAAGAATATTGTTAAGGCGTTGACGAGATCATTTGCACAATCCTATTTCTTCGCCGGCGGTATAGACAATGAAATTTTAAAACTGAGAAAAGGTGTTAAGCTCAAAAAGACCAAGCTTTGGTTGCTTGAAAACTTTCCATGGGTAGGTAAATTGATGCTCCGGCCATTTTATAAAGAAAAGATTGCCTTGTCCCAAGAACGAATTACTCTAGTAACGCCGTACTTTGTGCCACATCGCTGGCTCATTAAGTCGCTCGAGCGTGCGAGGGCAAGAGGAGTACGTGTTGATGTCATTGTGCCAGCCGATACAGATGCCTTATTTTTTAATTTCGTGAATCATGTCTTTGTGTCTTCATTGAGTAAGTCTGGGATAAACTTTTTTATGACAAAGGACATGATTCATGCCAAAGCTTTTTTGGTTGATGATAAGGTGGGATTAGTCGGATCAAATAATATTGATGCGTTGAGTTTTGATATTAATGCTGAAGCGGGAATAACATTTAAGAATAAAGAAATGGTAAGAGATCTCAAAAATATTATTGATATTTGGGAGGCCGACGCTGTTCCGTTCAAACATAATTCAAAGTTTGAAAGTTGGCCATATAAAATCGCCGAGTGGCTCGTGCGAATTATACAGCCCGTATTGTAGTTTTATTTCTTTGGCGTGAGAGTTGTTCCGTCAGGTGTATCGCTTACGATATATCCAAGCCTTTCAAGCGTGTCACGTAGATCGTCCGATTTTTTCCAGTCTTTTGCCCGTCTGGCCTCGTTTCTTTGGTCGAGCAACTGAGAGAGCTCTTTTGTGCGGGGAATGTCTTCCATCTGTCTTCCAAAATCTTCTATTTTTTCATTTAATTGAAGTCCTAGAATTTCATCGAATTTTAGGATTGTTGCCAGTGTTTTTGCTCCGTCCCTGTTGACTCTCAACATGTCCCAGACCACCGCCAAAGCCCTAGGCATGTTTAGGTCATCGTTAATTGTCTCCGTAAATTTGTCATTCCAGCCGTCATTTATTTTTCCTTCCTTGTAGAGTTTTATTGCCGCGTTGTAAAATGGATATAGGGTCACGATCAACTTACTGTATGAATTACTTGCTTGCTTGAGCGATTCCCAACTAAAGTTTAAGGGTTGTCTGTAGTGGGCGGTGTATGTGAGGTATCGAAATACAATTGGATCATATCCGTGAGTAATAATTTCCTCAATTCTATACGTATTGCCAAGAGATTTTCCCATCTTTCCACCATCAACCATAAGAAAGCCGCCATGGACCCAGTAGTTTACAGTTTTATTTCCGTACACAGCTTCGTTCTGAGCAATTTCATTTGTGTGATGAACCGGTATAAGATCAATTGCTCCGGCATGAATATCAAATGGTTCACCAAGGTATTTAATACTCATCGCTGAACATTCTACATGCCAACCAGGAAAGCCGATACCCCACGGCGAGCTCCACTCCATGTGCCTTTTTTCGTCTTTAGGAGAAAACTTCCAAAGGGCAAAATCTGTGATACTTTTTTTCTCTTGGTTTATCTCAACCCTCGCTCCTACTTTAAGTCCTTCGATATCTAGTTTCGCAAGCTCGTCGTAGTTGGACTGCTTACTTGTGTCAAAATAAATTCCATCAGATGTTTTATAAGTAAAGCCCTTTTTCTCAAGTTCGACGATCATGTCGAGCTGCTCTTTGATATGGTCTGTCGCCCTGCACCAGATATCAGGATTCTTAATATTCAGGAGTTTGCACTCCCCTTTATAGTTTTCGGTAAAGAAATCTGCAACTTCTCTAGCTGTCTTGCCTTCTCTTCTTGCCCCTTTTTCCAGCTTATCTTCTCCCTCGTCATTGTCGCCGACAAGGTGTCCAACGTCTGTAATGTTCTGGACGTATGTAACTTTGTAGTTATTGTAAGTAAAAACTCGGTTGATCAGATCTCCCATGATGTAAGTTCGGTAATTGCCGATTGTCGCATAATCATAAACAGTCGGTCCACAAAGATATAGTCCGACATGACCCTTGTTAATTGCAATAAACTCTTCCTTTTTTCTGGAAAGGGTATTGTATAAGAAAATTTTCTTTTCTATATCCATCGCTTGTATTTGAAGAGGGTCAGAATTATAAGAGTCGTCGCGCCCATGATTGACAAAACAACCCAAAATTGATTTTGGCTTCCGGCCAATGGATTACTGGCGGTATTCATGTCTAGAATCCCAACCATCAATGTAAGAGGAAAGGTGAGGAAAGACATGATTGTGAGGTTTTTCATAATACTGTTAGTTTTGGCCGAAAATAGAGAATCGTTTGTGCTGCGTAGGTCGAGGAGTACTTCTCTGTTGCTTTCAAGCATTGACCAAACTCTTTTGTATTCACCGAGGATAATTTCGGTAAAATGATTAAATTTTGAACCTAAAAGTTTTTCTTCTGCGATATCAAAAGAGTCGAGAATCTCATGGTGCATTTTGAGTGGGCGTTTGAAATCAATTAGGGCCTTGTTAATGTTGGAGAGAGCTTGCACCATTTTGAGTTCGTTACCGATAAAAATTTCTCTCTCTGCCTGCGCCAAATCACGATACACGTGGTCAAGCTCATGTTCAAGATTTTCGTAGAGCTTCTTCATAATATGATAAAAGATGTAGCCCGAGTTGTCGGTGTCCTCACCCTTGTCCAAGATGGCCTTTGTTTCAAGAGACTTTGAAAGATCAAAAAAAACATCGATAGGTTCGTAATGAGAGGTGATGATAAAGTTTCTACCGAGAATAAAATCAATCTCTTGCGCAACGTCTCTATTACCACCGTGTTTATATTTTGGAAAATGCAAAATGAGATACATATAGTTTGCATATCGATCAACCTTCGTTCGTTCGCTGGGTTTCAGTAGTTCTCCGACGAGCACCGGATTGAGTTTAAACTCTTCCGAAATTTGATGTACCTCTTCCTCACTTGGTAATTCGAGATCTATCCAATCGACTGTTTTATATTTGTGTCTACTTATCATGCCTTTGATTATATCATCTAACTTTTATTCAGTATAGTTTCGATTGCGCGAAATGCTTGACATTATTTGTCGATAATGCTATATTGTTCAGTCGAAACTAGTACCTTCCTAAATTGCCCTCTGGGCAGAAAGCGAGGTCTACCATGGCTATCAAGCCGAATGGGTTCCAGTTTTCTTCTGGTCCGATCGACCAGGACGGTGGAACTATTCAGGGTGGAGTCTGCGCGACAGAGGAAGAGGCCCGTCAGAGTCTTAAGGAGGCTTGCGAGGAGTTTGTTCGCAACGTCACCAAGGAGACCACGATGGTGTACGCCTATGGCGAGGGTGAGAACCAGCACGTGACACGTGTATCGGTTCCCGAACCGCCAGAGGGGTATAGGGCCGTTGTCTCTCAGGGCATGGATCATAATGAGGGTGAGTATGAGGAATTCTTCGCGGTTCCTCTAGGCACAACCATTATGCCACGCCAGAACGGAGAATGGCTCAACCATCTGCACTTTAAATTGCAGGGCGAGATTCTCTGGATTAGCTGGTGGGATGTGATGGACGTGGTGCTTCCGAAGGGCACGCTTGAGTTCAATACTGAAGATGGATGGATTCCGCTTCAGGATTGGCGCAGGCAGAAGTCCTGAGGAAGGTTGTAGTATTTGGCCGCTGTGTCGTAAGGCATGGCGGTTTTTTCTTTACCCAGTATATTCCAATCCCTAAATTACACCCAAATCATATCACATCTTTCTATTAATTTCTTTGAATAATTGTTGCCGCGCTTCGAAGACTTTCTCGGCTGACTCCATGTGAGTCAGCTTTTTTGTTTCTCTGATCAGCGATTC